>DIKW01000103.1:415-717 GCA_002424705.1 Geobacter sp. UBA5608 | reverse complement strand
AGGGCCGCCACCATCTGCTCGTTGGTGGCGTACTTGCCGGTGCCCACCATCAGCCGCGAGTTGAACTCCCTGCCTGCAATCGTCAGTTTCCCTGGTGCCATGGTCCTATCCTCCGCCCACAAAATGTACGATCTCGATCCTGTCCCCGTTCTGCAAGGTCCGCTGGTCATAGGTTGCCTTGGGGGCGATCTCCAGATTGATCTCCACCGCCACCCGGGTCTGCGGAATCTGCAGTTCATCCAGCAGCTGGCGGACTGTGGTGCCGGAAGCCGCCGAACGCTGTTCGCCGTTTACCGTGATGT
>DIKW01000103.1:0-384 GCA_002424705.1 Geobacter sp. UBA5608 | reverse complement strand
GCTTGAAATCGGCCGCTTCCCTCCGCCGGAATTACCCGGATCAGGTTCCAAGGGTCGCGAGCCTTTACGGTTCGCTCTCAGTCGAAACTCCCCTAGCGGTAACTGCTTGGTATTGTACGATGAAAGAACTGGAATTACCGTAGAGGATTCCGGGCGGCATGTCAACGGGATTCTCCCGGTCTTGTTTGACGGTTTTTTGTATACGCACTGCTGCAATAAGCTGCGTTTGTGCTATCGTTCGTAGGTCAGAGACAGCACACTTTGGTATGGGAGGGATGAGTATGTCTGATAAACGGGATAAAACGCGTATCAGAAAGCGGATTGCCCTGGAGTTCGGACCTGGCGGGACCGCCGCTCGTAAGGCGTTCAGCGAGGACCTCTCGC
>DIKW01000040.1:5620-7467 GCA_002424705.1 Geobacter sp. UBA5608 | reverse complement strand
CGTTCGGTGCTCTTCCACTTCTTCTCGTCGGTCAGGGTGCGGATGATGATCCGCTCCCGGTTCTCGTCCCCCTCCTTGGTGCCGAAGGTCACCTCGGTCACCAGGGCGTTGGCCCCGGAGCGGGGGATCTCCTTGAAAAAAGGGCGGCAGCGCCCGCTGCGCAGTTCAGCCGCCAGTTCATCGATATCCTGCAACGGGTGGTCAAAGATGGTGGGATAGGCCCCGGCGTACTGCACACCGTGGGTATCGGTGCCGGCAATGGCGGTAAAGCGCAGGCGGTGCCAATCGGCCAGCCCCCGGCTGTTCTCGGCCACCCCGTGATTGGAACTGAAGATCTCCACCCCATCCAGGAGCGGATCGGTCAGGTGCAGGTCAGAGGGATGCCGTCCCTTGCGGTAGGCGTGGGCCAGCACCAGGGCGGCCATGGGCCAGGCGGCCCGGATCTGCTCCAGGGCGGTCCCCTTGGGGATCGCCACACTGGCGCCATAGACCAGCAGATCGCCATGGTGGGCGGTGGTCACCTCCTGGGCGGAAAAGATCCGGAAATGGTCCGGCACCCCGGCAGCACGGCGCAGCTCGTCCAGCTCTTGATCGCTCCAGACCGCATGGTGGTCGGTCAGCACGATCCCCTGCAGGCCGCGGGCCTGCACCCGCCGCACCAGCTCCACCGCCGCTACCGAACTGCAGGCCGATTTTTCGGCCGTATGGCAATGCATCTCGAACAGCATCGTCAGTTCCCTCCCTCTGATCGGGCAAAGGCCTGCTTGGTGCGGTGGGTGGCCGGGGCGTTCCAGGGGTCGTCGGGCCAGGGATGTTTGGGATAGCGGCCGCGCAGTTCCTTGCGTACCTCCGGGTAGCCCCGCTGCCAGAAGCCCTGCAGGTCGCGGGTCACCGCCACCGGCCGCCCGGCCGGCGACAGCAGATGCACCAATACGGCCAGACGGCCCCGGCAGACCGTGGGCGAAGTAGCCAGTCCGAACAGCTCCTGCAGCTTCACCGCCAGCACCGGGCCTTCATCAACAGTATAATCCAAAGCAGCCCTTCGTCCACTGGGCACCTGCAGCTGGGTCGGTGCGACCGTATCGAGGGCCTGTGCCAGCCGCCAACCCAGGGTTTGCTGCAACGCCTGCTGCAAATCAACCTTCTGGACATCCTGCCAGGAGCGCAGCCCGGCCAGCAGGGGCCCCAGCCACTCAGCCAGGTGAACTGCCAGCCACTGATCCGACAGGTCGGGCCAGCCCTCCTCCGGCAGCAGGCGAGCGCACAACGCCACCCTGCCCTGCAGCTGACGGGCCGCACCTGACCAGTTGAGGCTGGCAACACCGCGTCGGGCCACCTGCTCCAGCAGCAGCGGCAGCGCCTCTGCATCAGACGCCGCAACCTGCCGCGAGGCCAGCACCAGCGCCCCGATCCGCTCCTGTTCGGCCGCCACCACCCGGCCGCCGCTCTCGTCCCAGCCCAGCTGCCGCTGCCGCAGTAGCTGCTGTGACAAGGTTTCACGCAGCTGTTCCTGGCTTACGACAGCAAACTGGTGGATCACCCCTTCGGCCCCGCTGCCGCCATCCACCTGCAACGCCACCCCCAGACCGGCCCGGCTGGCGCAGGCAGGGGATAACAGCGCCCCGCGTCCCGATGCCATCAGGTAACGGTCCTGCTCACCGGCTCGCCGCTGGGCGATCCGGTCGGGCCAGGCCGCCAGGTAGAGTGGCGCCATCAGAGCATCATCAGCCAGAGCGCCACTGCTGCTAGCGTGCAGCCCCATCAGTTGACGCAATTGACGTTCTGTCCGCTCAATGCCCCCCACGGCAGTGGCCCGGTTGGAAAGCTGCGCCGCGAAACGACAGGCC
>DIKW01000040.1:0-5432 GCA_002424705.1 Geobacter sp. UBA5608 | reverse complement strand
GCCAGTTCCAAGAGCAGCGGCGCCAGATCGGCGGTCATGATCTCCGGCGGGGCAAAGGGGGTCATGGCCTGGAAACTGTGCTCACCGTACAGCCGATAGCAGACACCGGGGGCGGTGCGACCGGCCCGGCCGGTGCGCTGCTCAGCCTGCGCCTTTGCGGCCCGCACCGTCACCAGCCGTTCCAGCCCGGTGGCCGGGTCCATCTGCAGACGGCGCGACAGGCCGCTGTCGATCACCACCCGCACCCCGTCGATGGTCAGCGAGGTCTCGGCAATATTGGTGGCCAGCACCACCCTGCGCTGGGGGCCGGGCAGGATGGCCCGTTGTTGCTGCTCAAAGGGCAGATCGCCGTACAGCGGGCAGACCACCACCCCCGGCACCCCTTCCAGTTCCCGCTGCACCGCCCGGATCTCGCCGCTACCCGGCAGAAAGGCCAGCAGATCGCCCTGCTGTTCCGCCAGGGCTTGCCGGATCGCGCCGGCCATCCGCCGGGGTAAGGGCTGACGGTCTGCAGGCTGCAGGTAGCGCAACGCCACCGGAAACGAGCGCCCCTCAGAGGCCACCAGCGGCGCATTCCCCAACAGGGCTGCAATTGGGCCGCAATCGAGGGTGGCCGACATCACCAGCAGTTTCAGATCGGGCCTCAGGGCGGCCTGACACTCCAGGCAGAGCGCCAGCCCCAGATCGGCATGGATCGAGCGTTCGTGAAATTCGTCGAAGATCACACAGGCCACACCGGACAGCTCCGGGTCGTCCTGCAGCCGGCGGGTCAGGATCCCCTCCGTCACCACCTCGATCCGGGTGGCCTTGGAGACCTTGCGCTCAAAACGGATGGCGTAGCCCACGGTCTGCCCCACCGGCTCTCCCAGGGTCTGGGCCATATAGCGGGCCGCCGAGGCCGCTGCGATACGGCGCGGCTCCAGCATCACGATCCGTCCCGCCTCGGGCGGAAACAACTCCAGAAGCGCCAACGGCACCCGGGTGGTCTTGCCCGCCCCTGGCGGGGCCGACAACACCACGTTAGAGCTGCTTTTCAAGGTGGTGAGCAGTTCGGGCAGGGCGGTATCAATGGGCAGTTCGGACATGGCCAGAGCATAGCCGTCGCGTCACCATTTGTCCATGCTTGCCGATTCCGATGGGTGTGCTACTATCTCACGTGCTGCGGCTATGCTGCTGACCCTGCGCAGCACCGCTCCGGCATCGCCAGCCGGTTATCTCGTAAACGTTATGCATTAGGACTTCGACTATGAGCGACACGCCAAAATTGACCAACAGCGACAAGAGAGATCTAGTCATTCAAGCGGGCATGCAGTTGGTTCCGTATGTTGGCGGCTCGCTATCTTCTTTGTATTTCGGTGCAAAGCAGGAAAAGCGGTTCAAGCGTCTTGAATCGTTCTACCAAGAAATCGCGTCCGAGATTGAGAAAATGAAGGACAGTATTTCATCCGTCGACAAGCAAGATCCGGTAGCACTCGAAGCTATCATCGAATCACTTCACGAAAAGGTTGAGGCGGAGCCCACCCTTGAAAAGAAGGAGTTTTTCAAGAACTACTTCAAGAACACCCTCAAGTTTCCGGTCGCCGGCAATTTCGATGAGCGCAAGTATTTTCTCGATGCCCTCTCTGAAATGACGCTTCTAGAATGTGAACTCCTTGCATTCATCAACTCTCAACCAAATTCGATACAAGTTGGCAATATTCAGAAGCCGGGTACAGACAAATACGCAGTTGTTGGGGCGATTGGAAGGCTGAAATCAAGAGGCTTTCTGACCGCCACCCAAGGTTCATTCGCGGTTGGTGGCGGGGCCGACAATTCATTGCAGGAGATAGTTTCTGTATCTTCCTTTGGAAAATCGTTCATCGCCTTTTGCTTAAATGCATAACCCGGCAGTCCATACGGACGCTGCGCGATAAAGCCGCGCAGCGCCGGTGACTTCTACGTTGGGCATAAGAAATGGAAGAGTTCGAGCGACCATACAAAAAAGTATCCGCGCTTAAAGCGGTAGTACTTTTCCTTTTCCGTAGAAAAGCATTCGAGGCGATGGCCGTCAAGCACGACACTGCTTGGATTCTCTCTGGCTCACCAGATCTCAGAAAACGATTTCTAAATGGCGAGTACACACCCGATCAGGAGTCCACGAGAGACAATGTCGAAAAACGAACTACCGCTATTCTCAAGTCACTTAGGGCTTCCGGCCTGTTGGTGTTGCTGTCAGCGCTTGGCGCCGGTGCACTAGGTTGGTATCTACACAGGGTGGTTGGTGTGCTCCCGTCTTGGCTCAATACTTTACTTCAAAGCCTCGGCGCGGGTTGTATCCTTTGGGCCACAATTTGGGAATTGGGGTGGAACGTCAGGTCGTTTGGCGGCGAGTCTCTTCCAGAACGGGTTCATTATTGGATATTTCGCACCCTATGCGTTTTCGGCACGTTCCTTTTCTTTCTTGCCTTCAGCTGGGCCGCATAATGCCCAACAATCGCTGCAGCCGACGGCTTCGCCGCGGCTGAGCTTCACGTTAGAAGCAACAGACTTAAACTCCTGCGTAAATTTTCCTTATTGTTATTTTGTATTCGTTCGATTACATTCAAATCATGTTCATGCTTAAAACTACCCCTGAATTTGATGCTTGGCTTGACGGTTTAAAAGACCGAACCACCCGTCTACGATTGAGCCGTCGCCTTGACAAGGCTCAGCGAGGCAATCTTGGTGACATAAAACCGATTGATGCCGGGGTGTTTGAAATGCGAGAACATTTTGGCCCCGGCTGGCGTATGTACTACATCCAAAGAGGCAACGTGATAATCGTAATGCTCGGAGGCGGCAATAAAAGCACGCAGGTTAAGGACATAGCAAAGGCCATCGAACTTGCAAGCACCTTGGAGGACTAAATAAATGAAAAAAAAGACAAGAATTTCAGATCTGCCTGAGTTTGACATGGCAAAACAGCTGAAAAGCGAAGAAGACATTGCCGCCTATGTAACTATGGTCATAGAAGAAGGAGACTCATCCGAACTTGCTCATGCACTCGGTGTCGCCGCACGTGCTCGCGGAATGAGCGAAATTGCACAGGCTGCAGGTCTTACAAGAGAAGCCTTATACAAGGCTCTCCGCCCGAATGCTCATCCACGTTTCGACACAATAAACCGTGTATGTACAGCCCTTGGCGTTCGCTTGGTGGCTCAGCCCACACATATGTAAATTCAGATTCCTGCTTCTAACAGCTCAATCAAGTGGGACTGGCTTACTGTGTGCTGATTTGCGGCAGTGAACGAATCACAGAGTCTCAGATAGTTCGTGCGGCACCGGATGGATGAAAGGGAGCAATGAACTGGTTTATTCTTATTGTTGCTGGCTTGTTTGAGATCGGCTGGGCGATCGGGCTGAAATACACCGCTGGGTTCACGCGTCTCTGGCCAACCGTCGCCACGCTGTTCTCAATGGTGATCAGCCTTGGCCTGCTCGGTATCGCCATGAGGTCTTTACCGGTAGGCACTGCCTACGCGGTCTGGGTTGGTGTGGGAGCGGTAGGCACCGCACTGCTCGGTATCATCCTGCTGGATGAGCCAGCTACGGTTGCACGGCTGGTTAGTCTTGGGCTGATCGTCGCTGGTCTTGTGGGCCTCAAGCTGGCATCGCCGACCTAAAACCAAAAACAGCCCGACGATGGAACGACTTTCGCAATGCTGACCACGTGACCCTATGCAACTAACTTCTTCAAATCTGGTGTTGATCGGTATGCCGGGTGCGGGCAAGAGTACAGTGGGCGTGCTGCTGGCCAAGCTGACAGCTCGAAATTTCGTGGATACCGACCTGCTGATCCAGAGTGCAGCCGGCCGCAGCCTGCAGGATATTGTTGATAGTGACGGCTACCTGGCCTTGCGGCAGTTGGAGGAGCAGGTGCTGCTCGGACTTTCGGTCAACAAGCATGTGATTGCCACTGGTGGCAGTGCCGTGTACAGTGAGCGGGCCATGGCTCACCTCAAGTCGAACGGCCTAATGATCTATCTGGATGTGGATTTACAGACCCTGACTGAACGGATTGACAACCTCGGCACACGCGGCCTTGCCAAGTGCCCTGATCAGGATCTGTCCGACCTGTTAGCCGAACGGTCGGCGCTGTACCAGCAGTATGCAGACCAGACCATCCCTTGCACCGGATTAAACCACGAACAGGTCTGTGAACGGATCATCGAACAGTCAGCAACGATGGTAGCCACCCGGTTGGTTCGTGGATCTTATTGCAATCAGCACAACCCATGCAGCAGCGAGGCTCCTCTGTCACGGGAGGACATATGAACCAGAGCAATGCGGCTACACGCACGGTTGATTTGCACGAATTAGCACTGCTGATCCTGGGGCAAGACCATTTTTTGCATCCCGACGGCAGGGATGGTTCAATTATTGCCAGTGGCGGACAGACCTGGCGCTACCGGGATGGCAAGCTGCACGAAGTAGCCTGGCACGAGTATGAAGCTGCGCTCTCCAGCAGTGATCGTAACAACTGGCCCCCCTACACCATTGACTTCACGTTTGCGCCAGACCCAGGCCACACTTCTCTGGAACTGACCGTTACCACCGTCTATGACCAGGGTATCTGCGCGGAAAGCCGCGGCGGTAACGAGACGCGCTGGATCGTGCAGTACGTCGACGACCAGTGGCAGACCGACAGGCTTGACTATGTGATGTCGTGGGATTAGCCAGCGTCTCCACTGACTGCCGACACGGGAGAAAGGACCGTAAGCATGCGACCAGTTGATTATCTCAAGACCCTCGCCGCAGCGGGCGTTGTGTTGGCCGTCACCCTGCCGCGGGGCACCGGCTTTGTGCTGCTGCTCCTGCTGCCTCTGTTGCTGCTGACCCTGATCTACCAGGGAGTGCGTATGCTGCGGCAACCGCAGGAACGCAGAGCGCGGGCGACCCGGCTGGCAATCTGGTGCCTTGTCTTTGCCCTGGCCGGCTCTGTCCAGTCCTACCGAGCCGCTGCTACCCGCAGCCACGCCGAGCAGGTGGTGCAAACGGTGCTGGCCTATCAGAAGCGCACCGGCGCCTATCCATCCAGCCTGACGGAAGCCGGCCTTGATCAGGACCTGGTGCGGCGACGCTGGCGGGTCGGCTATCTGGTCAGGGACGGACAGCCGCTGGTGAGCTACCCGGCGCCGTTCATGCCGTTAACCGTGTACGAGTATGACCTGGCTGCCGGCGGCTGGCGCCGCAACGCCCACTAGCAGCCATCTGCCAACCAGCCGGAGATGACCAACCGATGCCGAACCTTGACGCCCTGATCCAAAAGCTGAAGCCCGTTGTTGCCAATCTCGGCCTGTTCGAATGGCTCTGTATCTTTGCGCTGCTGCTGGGCGGCGCACTCTTCCTTGGTTCGCGCCTGAACGGCTGGCACACGCTTGCCAAGCATTACAGCACCCAGCAGAGCTACCAGG
>DIKW01000075.1:2490-3551 GCA_002424705.1 Geobacter sp. UBA5608 | reverse complement strand
CCAGGATCGCGCAGCTGAAAAAATGGCGTGAACAGTTGAGTACAGAACTGGAGTTGGCCACCGGACTGCTGGCGCCTAACTGGCTCCTGGAGCGGATTGCAGAGCAGCGTCCCGATAGCATGGAGCAACTGGCAGCAGTGCCCGGCATTCGCCGCTGGCAGCTGTCCGTGTGGGGAACGGCTCTCTTACGCAAACTGGCTGAATTAAACGATCTGGAACCAGTGCGGGGCGCGTGATGAAGCTGGGTATACTGGGAGGCACCTTCAATCCGATTCACCTGGCCCATCTGCGTATCGCCGAGGCGGCCCGCGAGTCTGCCGAGCTGGATCAGGTGCTGTTTATCCCGGCCATGGACCCTCCCCACAAGCCGGTGGACGGTGCAATACCGTTCCAGCAACGTCTCGCAATGGTTGCACTGGCCATTGCCGACAATCCCGGCTTCGGCATCAGCGACATCGAGGCCCGGCGCGTGGGAAAATCCTATACAGTGGAGACCCTGACGGCACTGCGACAGCAGCGTGCCGACGATGCGCTGCATTTCATCATTGGCAGCGACTCATTTCTGGAGCTGGGCCTGTGGCATCGTTATGCGGAATTGTTCGCGCTTGCCTCGCTGGTGGTGGTGGCGCGTCCCGGCAGCCTGGTGACCGACCCGATCCAGCAGTTGCCTGAACCGGTGCAGCCGAGCTTCAGCCAGGAAGGGCCCCGCCGCCTGCGTCACAGCAGTGGTAACACTATTCAGTTTGTGGAAGACAGTCGGCTGGAAATTTCATCCAGCCACCTGAGATCATTAGTGGCAGCAGGGCGCTCACTGCGCTACCTGGTGCCGTCGGCAGTGGAAAATTACATTGCCCAGAAAGGGTTGTACCGAACATGAGCGATCAAAAAACAGAAAAACCTACCTTGAGTTCCCGCGAGCGGGCGCTTCGCTGCGCAGAACTGGCGGCCGACAAAAAAGGGTACGACATCCGTGTGCTGGACATTACCCGGATCAGCACCATCGCCGACCTGCTGGTGATTGTCTCCGGTCAGTCCGACAGGCAGAACCAGGCCATCTGCGA
>DIKW01000075.1:490-2368 GCA_002424705.1 Geobacter sp. UBA5608 | reverse complement strand
TTGTGGGAAAAGGGCGAACTGGTTGAGCTGCCACCGGACCTGCAGGCCACCATCGTTGCCAATGCGGCTTCGTTCAGTATTTGATCGGACAGAACGGTGAAGCTTCGTGTGCTTTGGCTTGGCAAGACCCGTGATCCCTGGATAAAAAGCGGGGTGGCAGAGTACGCCACTCGGATTAGGCGCTATCTGCCGCTGACCATCGACGAGCTCAAGGACGAGAAAGACGCCACCCAGCAAGAGGGGCGCCGCCGGGAGGGGGAACGCCTGCTGAAGCAGATTTCGCCGCAGACGGTGCTGGTGGTGCTGGATGAGCGCGGCCAGCAGCTGACATCAGTCCAGTTTGCAGAGTTCGTGGGCAAGCAGCGCGACAACGGCACGCCGGAGCTGGCCTTTGCGATCGGCGGTGCCTATGGCTTCAGCGACGAACTGCGCAACCGTGCCACCAAAGTGCTGGCCCTGTCGGCCATGACCTTTACCCACCAAATGGTGCGTCCCTTTTTGCTGGAACAGCTCTACCGGGCCTGTACCATCCTGAACAACGAACCATACCACCACTAGACCATGCCTGATGTGATCAAATTACAGGATATCCGCCGGGTCTTCGGCGAGGGGGACCACGTCGTTGAGGCGTTACGCGGGGTCTCGTTTGCCATTCAGAAGGGGGAGTTTGTGGCGATCATGGGGGCCTCAGGCAGTGGCAAATCGACCTGTATGAACACCCTGGGCTGTCTAGACCGACCCACCAGCGGCACCTACTGGCTGGACGGCATCGATACCGCCGGCATGACACCGGACCAACTGGCGGAGGTGCGCAACAGGAAGCTGGGCTTCGTGTTCCAGGGCTTCAACCTGCTGCCGCGCACCACCGCCCTTGAAAATGTTGAACTGCCGCTGATCTACGCCCAGCTACCGGCTGCCGAACGCCACCAGCGTGCAATGGCGGCCCTCGAACAGGTCGGTCTGGGTGAGCGGACCCACCACACCAGCGCCCAGCTTTCTGGGGGGCAGCAACAGCGGGTAGCCATCGCCCGGGCACTGGTCAATCAGCCGGCCGTAATCCTGGCCGACGAACCAACCGGCAACCTGGACAGCGCCACCACCCACGAGATCATGCAGCTCTTCACGGAGCTCAACCGGCAGGGGATCACCATCGTGATGATCACCCATGAACCGGAAGTGGCTGAGTACGCATCACGTCGAATCACCTTCCGCGACGGCGCCATCGTTACTGACATGGCCAAAAATTCATAACATGCTCCAACTCGTCAATCTGTCCAAAGATTTTGCCGGCCGCGTTCTGTTTGCGAACATATCCTGGCACCTGCGTAAGGGTGAGCGGGTGGCGTTAATCGGTGAGAACGGCGCTGGTAAATCCACGCTGATGAAGATCATCGCCGGACTGGAGGAGTCGTCCAGCGGCGATATCCAACTGGCAAAGGGGGCTCGGGCCGCCTACCTGCCGCAGGACGGCATCGTCACCAGCGGCCGCAAGCTGTTTCACGAGGCACGATCAGCACTGTCCGAGCTGTTGAGCCTGGAACAGGAACTGCATCAGTTGGGGGTTCAGCTCGAACAACTGCCCCACGCTGGGGCCGAGCATGACAGCCTGCTGGATCGCTACGGGGAGCTGCAAGAGCAGTTCCGCCACCAGGGCGGCTACACCATGGAGGCTGAGATCGGCGGCGTGCTGCGGGGACTGGGCTTTACGCAGGAAGACTGGCACCGCGACTGCGGTGAGTTCTCCGGCGGATGGCAGATGCGGATCGCCCTGGCGCGTTTGCTGTTGCAGAAGCCGGACGTGCTGCTGTTGGACGAGCCGACCAACCACCTGGACATTGAGGCTCGTAACTGGCTGGAGCAGTACCTCTGCAGCTATCC
>DIKW01000075.1:0-326 GCA_002424705.1 Geobacter sp. UBA5608 | reverse complement strand
GAAGACTTTATCAAACGTTTTCGCTACCAGGCCAACAAGGCCTCGCTGGTCCAGTCTCGCATCAAGCAGCTGGAGAAGATCGAGCGGATCCAGCTGCCGCCGGAACGTAAAAAGATCCGCTTCCAGTTCCCCCAGGCACCCAAGAGCGGTAGGGTCGTGCTGGAACTGCGGCAATTGACCCGGGCTTACGGTACCAAGGTGGTGCTTGACCAGATAGATCTTACTGTGGAGAAGGGTGAACGGGTGGCCCTGGTGGGACACAACGGGGCCGGTAAGTCAACCTTGATGGCGGTGTTGGCCGGTGGCGAGTACCAGGGCGGCCAGCT
>DIKW01000106.1 GCA_002424705.1 Geobacter sp. UBA5608 | reverse complement strand
GTTCCTTTGCGGTGGCCACCGCCACAGTCCAGATGGAGATCAACGGCACGCCGGTACGCACCGCTGAACTGGGAGACGGCCCGGTGGACTCGGCCTTCAAGGCGATCAAGAAGCTGACCAAATCAAAGGCCAAGCTGACCCAGTACAACGTTGGTTCCATCACCGGCGGCACCGACGCCCAGGGTGAAGTGACCGTGCGGGTAGAGGAAGGCGGCCAGACCGTGGTGGGCAAGGGCTCATCCACCGACATCATCGTGGCCTCGGCCAAGGCCTACATCCACGCCTTGAACCGGCTGCACAGCAAGCAGAAACGCCTGACCGACGCAGTCTAACATCACTCTGCTGATAAAGCGGGGCGGCCCCTGTGCCGCCCCGTCCAGTTTCCCAGCATCAGATCTTGACGGTCTTGTAGAGAAAGTTCTTGAATCTGTAAAGCAGTTTACGCTGTTGATCGGGGCTGTCATCGTCAGTAAACGCCCGCAGAAAACGGGCCACGCCTGGCAATGGCCGACCTGCCACCGATCGCGACTGCTCAACCACCAACCGTACGACGTCGCGGGAGATGTCGTTGCGGGAAAATGGCTCGTAGACATCCTGCCAAAAATCACCACCCTGCCGAATCCGCTCCATGATCTCGGACGAGAGCTGTTCCGTCAAGCTACGCCGGCTGGCATCAAGCACCTGCCCGCCCCCCAGGCCAGCGCTGGCGATGGCCTGCCTGATCGCGGCGCCCGAGATAATCCCTGAGCGCCTGAAGAACAGCGCACGCAACAGTATCGACCGCAGCTCACGGATATTGCCTTCGTAGTGATGCTGAACCAAGGCGGCCTTGGCCTCTTCGCTCAGCATTGGCGGTTCATCGGCATCCTTGGCCCCGCGATAGGTGCGATACAACTTGCCCAGGAAGTGCACGGCCAGGTCGGGGATATCTTCACGTCGTTCATTCAAGGACGGCAGCCTGATTGAGAGCTCGGCCAGGCGATGGTAGAGGTCTTCACGAAAACGGCCGGCCGCAATCTCTGCCGGCAGGTCTTTGTTGGTGGCGGCCACCAACAGCACACGACTGTAACGCTCCGCATTTTCACCCAATCTGACAAATCCGCCGTTATCCAGAAAACGGAGCAGCTGCACCTGGGTCTTGGGATCGGCGTCGCCGATCTCATCGAGGAAAACCACCCCACCCATGCACTCCTCCAGAATACCGCGCCGGTCACTATAGGCGCCGGTAAAGGCCCCTTTCTTGTGGCCGAACAGCTCGGAATAGGTCAGTTCACCACTATAGGCGGCGATGTTGGTCTTCTTGACCGACAGTTCACCACTACTGCCGAACTGCTCGCGATAGAGCGAGTTGAGACTATTGTAGAAGTTGTTGAAGAAGAACTCCTTGCCGGAGCCGGTGGGGCCGGTGACCAGGATCGACGGCAGACCGATGGTGGCCTCCTGGATCACGTTCTTATGCCAGAAGACGATCCGGTTGAAGAGCGGCCCCGACACGGTGGTGATAAAATCCACCACGGCCTGGGTGGTGGGTGCCAAGCCGATGATGTTGCCCAGCCGATAGGAGGAGATGTGTGGATCCTTGTAGCCAACATCGGTGGTTAACCGCTGCACCTCTCCCTGCAGCCGCTCGATCCGCTGCAGGTCGGAGATATGACGGGCGGTGAGCGAACCGATGATCTGCAGGATGCGGCGGTGCTCCTCGCTGAAGTAGCCATAACGCAGCGAGTTGAGGCAGATAACGGCAATCACCTCGCCGTCGCAGACAATCGGTACGGCGATCTCGCTCTTGAGCAGTTCGCTCATCGAGCGGTGAAAACCCTCTGTCCCCCGCTCCTCTTCAACGCTTCGAATGATCTTGGGCTGTTGACACCAGGCCACATAGCCGGTCAGGCTGCGTTCCTCGGGCGGCAGCTCATGTCCCCCCACCGGAAAGGGAGGGATGTAGCGCTTGAGCCATTCCTTGTTCTTGGCGCCAACGATGGCACCCTGTTCATCTTCAACCACCAGCCAACGCCGGCCATCACGTTCCTCCACCAAGGCGATGCTGCCGGTGTCGGCACCGATCAGTTCTGTGGCCTTGGCCAGCACCTTGGTAAGAAACGGCTGCAGGGCACCGCCACTGTCGTTGAGCAGGTCCGTAATTTCCGACAGCACCTTGATTTCAAGATGCTCGCCGCCACCAACACCGCTCAGCACGCTTTCCACCATCTGGGCGTGCCCCTGCAGCAGTCCCATCTCGAACTCGGAGAAACGGTATTCGTCGCGGCAGAAATAATTGACCAGACAGATTACACGGCGGGTACGGGGATCAAAACGGGGCACCACATACAGCGAGCGCAGCGACATCTGCTCAGTCAACGCCTTTTTCTGCAGGCTGTGGCGGGCCAAGTCGGCGATAAACAGCGGTTTCAGCAGGCGATCGTCACTGATGGTGGCCTGTTCGTCAACGTAGCGCGAGATCAGCGATGCGCCGGGCTCAAGCTGAATTGTTCCCAAACGGTTGTACTGCTCGCGCAGCGCTTCTTCTTCCGAAAAGCTTGCCAGCACCTCCAGTGCGGCGCTGCCGTCGGCCGCCGCCACCGGGGTCAACACCGAGGCCAGGGCCACCTTGCTCACCAGACGCACGGCCGAACGTACCATCAGGCCGGCTGCCTCGCGTTTTTTTGATTCCTCCAGCCGACGGCCCAGCTGCAGCTGCTGGTGGTAACCACGGGCGTCATCCAGTTGGTCTGCTACGGCAGCGATAAAATCAGCCAGCTGGCTCTTGACCCTGCCGCCTGGCTCGGGCTCCGAGGGACCGCGATCAACGCAGAGCACACCGATCGACTTGCCCCGGCTGACCAGCGGCAAACCGGTGCTGGCATGGATATCAAACCGATCACAAAAGCCACGATCCAAAGATGAGGACGGGGTATCGTCGCGACGCAACTCGGCTGGATACTGGCTGGCAAAGACCCGCGAAACCATAGCGTCCTGGGCGATGATCGGGAAGGCCACCGTGCGCAGTGCAGCGCTATCCGCGCCGGTTGCCGCAACGCAGGCCAATGAGCCGTCCACCAGATCTTCAAGGTAGACCCTGACACGGTCATGCCCGGAAGCCAGCCGCACCCCTTCGGCCAGCACATACAGCAATTCGGTCTGATTCTCCTTGCCATAGGAGGCAACCTTGCTCCGCAACTCGTGCAGCGCCTTCTCTATCTGTTCCATGGCTCACTCCCACTGTGTTAAAAAAATACACGGCAGTGTAAACCACCTCGTGTCAGGGCGTCAACTCGATAACCGGTGCAGGGGGGCGCAGGGACAAACGGGCGGGACAGAACGGTTGTTGGCAGGCCGAGCAAGTCTACTAACTCAGCCCCTGGCGGATCTGATACAGCTCTTCCAGATCAAGGCCGTTATTTTCGTAATATTCGCGTTCCAACTCTTCGACATAAAAACGATCAAGCCCAGAGCTGGCCAGGAACTGCTCACGGGCACCAGCATCCTTGGTGGCGACGATCTTCGGCAGCAGGGTCTGCAGGTAGGTGGCCTCTGTCTGCAGGGTCTGGATCACCTGCCGGAAGAGCTCTTCCGGCACATCCTCCTTGATCCGCTTGCGGGACTTCAACTCTTCCACCACCTCACGCCGCAGAGCATCCTGATCAGGCTTGGTGGCGAAACTCGAGTAGAAGTTGCGCACTCGGCGCTGCACTTGCTCCAGCAGCAACAGATAGAGCCGCTCCTCCTGGTCAATAGCGTTCAACCGCAGATACAGCTGGTGAACCGTCTGCTGTTCACGCTGCACCTGGTCAATCCCCTCCAGCAGGATCGTCATCTTGAGACGCCCATAGCGCCCCAGATAGGGGTTGGTGAACAGGTCGCGCAGGAACAGCTCGTCAAAGCAGCCTGGCCCCAGGTTGTCAAAGGCGGCCTTGTGCTCCACCAGCCCCTGCAGCAACTCCTCACTGATCCGCACGTTTTCCATGAAGGCCAGCTGGCCGATCAGGGACATGGTGCTGTCCAGCCGATCAAGGTAGGTGATGATATACGAAAAACCCTCCATCAGGGCCGGATCGGCACCGTCACGGATCTTTTCATCACAATCCCGGCTGAAATCCAACATCAGACGATCAAAATGCTGGTCACGGGTGCTGACAGCCCGCTTCTTGGAGCGCAGCAGGGTCAGCATATCAATCCGATCCACCGAGCTGTCGATCTGGCAGCCATGCAGGAAGAAGCCCTGCAGGATCTCACGGGTCTCGGCGATATAATCATCTTCAGCTGTAGCCTGCTTCAGGCCACGACCTTTTTTCAGTAATTCATCAAGGGTGGCGAACAGCGCCCCTGGAATCTTGTTGCGTACCGACAGGGTCTTCAGGCGGTTCAGCCGGGCGTTATCCAGCGGATTGATCTCATTGCGGGCGTTACAGGCCACCAGGATGCTGCAGTACTCATCGACAATGCGACGGTTCAGCGGATGGCGGTACATGACATCGATCCGCATCCGCTCCTGCTGGTAACGGTCGATCCGGTGGGTGGTGGCCAGATTCACCAGCCGGGCGAAATCATCATCGGCGATCTTTTTTGAGCGGAAATAGAGGCTGCGGAACAGATCGCGGTAGTCTTTGTGGTGGGTGTTGATCAGCTTGACCATAAACAGCTGGGCCGCAGGATCCTGCAACAGCGGGTACAGTTCCGCCACCAGCTGATCATCGCGCTCTTCGCCGACGTTTGGTGAACGCTTGAGGGTCTTGCCCAGCAAGCGGACCAGTTCTTCCTGTTGCTCCTTCAGCCGGCGGGACAATTTCTGCGAATGGACGAAAAAGAAGTAGTTGCAGACCGCATTGCCTTCAAAAAAGATGGTTTCGTAGGACTCCTTGCCGGTGGTCCGCTCGCTGAAGCGTACCGCCCCCCGCTCGGCGTCGGTGCGAGCGCCGTACATCACCAGCCGATTGATAATATCCGGCTTGGAGAGATCGGTGGGCGGCTGTTCAACGCCGAACATGTATTCGCAGAAATAGCCGCCATTGCCTTCGTAGGCGACGCCGTGGGAGCCGAGGATAAACTCGTTGCCCGGCGAAAAGATGCGTAGTTCGCCATGTTCCTGCACAATGTTGAAGAAGTAGCGTTGATAGGCCTCGGTGCCCGCCACCAACACAAAATACTCAATGCCGTTCCCCAGGTGACCATGGAGGCGTATATCCTTCTGCATCACTCATCCCCCAACTGCAGCGTCATGCCATCGTAGGCGAACTCGACCCCTGCCGGCAGCTGCGCCGATTCGACATGGGCCACCTCATGGGTCAGGTGCGTCAGGATGATGCGGGCTGCGCCCAATGTTTGCGCCACGGCTATCGCACCTTGAATATTGAAATGGAATGGATGGGGCGTCCAGCGCAGTCCATCGATCACCAACGTCGCCACCCCCTGCAGCAGCGCCATCGAGCTCTGCGGGATACCGCTGCAGTCGGTCAGGTAGGCAAAACTGCCGATCCGGTAGCCACATGAAAAGCCGGGGCCATGCTCCAGCTTGATCGGCACCACGCTCAATCCGAACAGCTCAAACGGGCCATCAATGCCGACCGGCTGCAAGAGCGCGGGATGCGTATCCTGCACACCGCGCTCAAATATATAGCGAAAGCCGCCCAAAAGCCGATCCAGCACCTCTGAACTGGCGTAACTCGGCACGACACAACGGTGCAAAAAGTGAAACCCACGCAGATCGTCGATGCCGTTGACATGGTCGGCATGGGCATGGGTAAACAGCACCGCGTCGACCCGGCTGATCTGCTCGCGCAACATCTGCTGCCGCAGATCAGGGCAGGTATCAACCAGGATATTCCGGCCGCCATGCTGAATCAGCAGCGAGGCCCGTGTACGTTGATCACGCGGGTCTGTCGAACGACAGACCGGACAGTCGCAACCCACCATCGGCACGCCGGTTGAGGTGCCGCTCCCAAGCACGATAATCTTCATAGGGAAGTGCAGAATATCAGAAGCCAGCCCCGTCGGGCAAGGTGCATTTCCCCTTTTGCCTTGCATCAAAACCATGGTCAACCGATAATAACCGCATGCGTATCGTCCTCTTAAGCCCCTTCACCAGCGGCCCCCTGCGGGGCAATATGATCACCGTGCAGCGGATTGCACACCACCTGCCGGCCGTTGGCTACGAAAGTACGACCATCGGGCTGGATACCACCAGCCTGGATCAGGCCCAGCAGCTGATCGACCACTACCGGCCGGAGCTGGTGCATGCCTTCCATGCCTTCCACAGCGGGCCAGCCGCCCGTCTGCTGGCCCTGCGCAACAGACGCCCCTACCTGATCACCATGACCGGCAGCGACCTCTACGACCCCGACTTTTTGCACCATCCCGACACGCTACTGGCGCTGCAGGATGCCGCAGCCATCACCTGCTTCGACTCACTGGCCGCCGATCAACTCATCCGGCGTCATCCCGAGCTGGAACCACGGGTGCAGGTCATACCACAAGGCGTCACGCCTCTGACTACAACTGAGCCATTTCTTCGCCCGGCCGACAGCTTCATTATTCTGCTTCCGGCGGCCATCCGTCCGGTCAAAGGGATTCTCGAAGCCATCACTGCCCTGGCCCCGCTGGCCGATCAGGAGCCGCGACTGCAACTATGGCTGGCTGGCGGCGACCTTGACCCAGCCTATACAGCCCAGGTGCGGCACCAGGCAGCAGGGCTGCCGTGGGTGCACCTGCTGGGGGAGGTCCCCCACCAGCGGATGGGTGACCTGTTTGCCGCCTGCGACCTGGTGTTAAACAACTCCAGCTTTGAGGGGGGCATGGCCAACACCCTGCTGGAGGCGATGGCCGCCGGAAAACCGGTCATTGCCAACGATGTGACCGGCAACCGTTCCCTTATCCGCCATGGCGAAACCGGCTGGCTGTTCAGAAACCAGCGCCAGCTACAGCAACTGATGCAGCCTCTGCTGACTCACGCCAAGCTCCTGAAAGAGACGGGGGCAGCAGCCAAGGCATTCGTCACCAGCCACTTTCCCCCCCAGCAGGAGGCTGCCGGCCTGGCTGCGCTCTATACCAGGCTCGCGCAGACGGTGTAGGCAACGGCCGATTCGAGCTGAGTATATCACTGCACCCGCTCATGGCAATCTGATGACTTGACAAGCCAAGCCTGGCTTATACACTTTCTTAACAAATACTCATCTGCATCACGGATCAGCCTAAAAAGAGGAGAGAGCCATCATGTACGCCATACTGACGCTGCTATGCCTATTCGTCTGGTGCCTGCCTGCAGCAGCAATCCAGCTTACCCCCAAGGAAGAGCTGGGCAAGCTGCTCTATTTCGACCCGCAGCTCTCGCTGGAGAAAAACCAGTCTTGTTCTACCTGCCACATGCCACCCGGCTTTGCTGACCCTGAAAACGTTGCCAATCCCAGGCAGAGTGTGGTGTCCAAGGGTTCGGTGCCGGGCAAGTTGGGCACCCGCAATACGCCCAGCGCCGCCTACGCCGCATTTAGCCCCCATTTCCACTGGAACGGCGCAGAAGGGATGTACATAGGGGGGCAATTCTGGGATGGCCGCGAGCCGACCTTGAAGGCCCAGGCCAAGGGGCCGTTCCTCAATCCGGTGGAGATGGCCATGATCAGCCCCCGTTCCGTCAAAGAGGCGGTGCGCCACCCGGACAACCCGCTCTTGCCCAACTACCGCCAACTGTTTGAGCAGGTCTACAAGGTCGCACTGAACGACGTCAACCTTGCAGAGCCGTTGGTGGCTGAGATGTTGTACGACATGGCCGCCGACGCCATCGCTGCCTACGAAAAATCCCGAGAGCTGAACCAGTTCAGCTCGAAATACGATTACATGCTGGCAGGCAAAGCCAAACTGACCGCACAGGAGCGCCGTGGCTTACAACTGTTCAACGGCAAGGGACTCTGCAATAAATGCCACATCTCAACACCACTCAAAGGGCCCGATGGCAGCATGATACCGCCGCTGTTCACCGACTTCACCTATGACAACCTGGGCATCCCCCGCAGCACCAACCCGGCCATTACCCAGGCGCCCACCGACCTCGGCCTGGGGGGACGACCTGAGATTGCCGCCCTGGATCCCAAGGGACTGCAAAAGGGGAAATTCAAGGTGCCGACCCTGCGAAACATCGCCCTGACCGCCCCCTACGGCCATAACGGCTACTTTGCAACCCTGACCGAAATTGTCGACTTTTACAACACCGCCGGGATACGTGGCAGGTGGCCCAAGCCTGAGGTACCCCAGAACGTGAACCGTGAGGAGATGGGCAACCTGAAGTTGACCAAGAGCGAAGTGGCGGCCATTGTGGCCTTTATGCAAACCTTGAGCGATGGATACGGCAAACCGTTGCCCAACATTACCTTGCCGCCCTTTCCCTAGAATTTGAAAACCAGTGCGCCTTGCAGTGTCAGGTCGGCCTCCGGCTTATTAAGTCCAAACTTAAAGCCACCTGCCAGATCGAGTTGTTCCGTTATGCTGTAGATCACCCCGGCACAACTGAAGGCGGGCATCTGGGTCGTGGCTTTATCAGGATTGGTATAGATGCCGATATCGGTCACCAGCTGCACGGTGCTGGTAACTTGCCATATGGCCGCCAACGAACCACTCCAGATAACGGAACGGGAGGCAACACGATCAGCCGAGGATTGATGGTCGTTGTACAGCCCTCCGAGGTTGAAATGTACGGTGAACGGCTCAAGCTTGTGCGTGGCGATTACAACACCGCCGTAAGAGTAGACAGCGTCACGGGAGCTGCCGGCAGGCACGTAGGAATAGCCGAAGTCCGGACGTACTGCGACCGAAAAATTGCCCGTCTCGAACAAGCGCAACTTGGCGCTCAGCTTGAAACTGGCGGTATCAGGATCTGTGCTGGTCACCCCTTGGCTCTTGACCTCACCCCAATCACGGGCGAACTCAAACACCATATCAACGGGATCGGCCACACCATAGGTCAGGGTCGTGGTTACCTGAGAGAACGTGCTCGTGGTGGTCACCCCGCCGCTTCGGTCTCGATCGTTTCCCCTGCGGCCGCACAGCTCAAATTGTCCATTACCGGTGCCCAGGGTAACGGCATCGTCGGTCAACAGCGGAGTGGCCCCCCAAACAGCGGCAGCAGCAAGACATTGCACTATCACCGCCAACCCCAGACACCATCCTCGCAAAACAGGCATATATGGTCTCCTCCTGTGCATCAGGTTGAGCATCTGGTTGACAGTATATAACAAGACGGGGAGCAGACAACTGCCCCCCGTCTAAGATTTCCTGCTGGTACCGCGTGGTTTTAGAAGTTGATGTCCAGCTGGGTGGTGAAGGTCGGCTTCCCACCAGGCTTCTCATCCTGGAACGGGTTATAGACGTTTACGCCTACCAGCAGCGACACATTGGGGGTAAAGGCCCAGGCAGCGCCGGCCGACAAGGCGCCGAAGGCGTTATTGCCGCTCATATAATCCACTGCCATCCAGAGTTTGTCGGAAATCTCAGGCATACTACGGTCCCAGGAGAGCATCAGGCCGTTGTTACCGCTACCGAGGCTCTGCTCGGCGCCGTGGTAGCCGCCCGCCGAGATCCGCCCCACCACCGGCAAGGTCTTGGCCACCAGGCCGTAGAGGATGTTGGCGGAAAGAGCAGTATCAGCGGTGTTCATGCCAAACATGCCGACAGCCAGGGCCGGCATACCTTTGAAGGCAGCATCTTCAGGCATGGCTGCCTTGACGTTGAAGTATGCCGGATGGTTGCTCATGGCTGAGTCCTCACCCTGCAGACCATCGGTCAGGTAGTCGACCCCTACCTCCAGCTTGAGTTTCTCGAACGGGAGCACACCCACGGTGACACCGGCGTCGAAGGTATTGGCACCCGCATCAGCGGCATTTGAAAAACGAAGATAGTTGTCGATGCTGATGTTTACCTCACCAAAGCCCTTGGCGTCGGTGGATGGGATCCAGATCTGCCCGGAATAGGTTGCCAGGGCGGCACTGCTCATGGAAAGGGTCAAGGCTGCGGCCAACAGGGTACATGCGACACGTTTCATACTGATTCCTCCTTTAGGTTAGTGGCTACTTGCGCTAGTGTGCAATAAGCAGTTGTTGTAGCTACTCATCAGTAACCGTGCCAACTGCCCCAGCCAACGTTGTGAACACAAAAAACAGATTGATTTTCAGGATGTTAGACGACACAATAACGGCACGCCAGTCAACCGAACGGATGAAAAACACAGCAGCTGACCTTGGTGCTGCCTAGAATGCCACCAGCGCATGCTGCTTTTCTGATCACCAGCCTAAGGAGCTCTGCCATGACCACCCACAGCAATTACCGCATGGCCTTTGCCAGCGACAACTACGCCGGCATCTGCCCCGAGGCCATGCAGGCCTTGCAACAGGCCAACAACGGCTATGCCGCCTCCTACGGCGACGACCGTTCCACAGAACAGGCATGCAGCCTGATCCGGGAACTGTTCGAAACCGACTGCCAGGTCTTT
>DIKW01000041.1 GCA_002424705.1 Geobacter sp. UBA5608 | reverse complement strand
TATTTTCTTGAGCATTTCTTGCCCGGCTATCGTTTGTCGCTGGATGAGCTGCATCTGGGGTAGTGATGACACAACAGGAGCTGACCATGGACCACCATGCTGAGTCGTTGAAGGCCCAGCAGGAATATAATCGCGGGCTGCAGGAGCTGGAGGCGGGCAACGTGCTGGCTGCACTGGCCAGGGTTGAGGCGGCCCTCAAGTTGTGGGACAACCCTGAGTGGCATCCCTGTCTGGGCTATTGCATCGCCAAGGAGCGGGGCCACGTCACCAAGGGATTGGAGCTGTGCCAGGCAGCCATCGAACGTCAGCCTGACTGGCCTGAGCATTACTACTATCAGGCACGGGTGCTGTTGGTGGCCAAACGTAAGCCTGAGGCGATCCAGGCCCTGCGCCAGGGGTTGAGCCATGGTGAGCACCACTTGATCAAGCGGCTGCTGGATGAACTGGGTAGCCGCCGTGCGCCGGTGCTGCCCTGGCTGCATCGCGACAATCTCTGCAACAAGTACCTGGGGATGCTGTTGAGCCGCATCGGCCTGCGCTGACAGCAACACCCCTTCCTGCAACAATGCCGGCAGCTGTATAGCCGGACGTCCGGAGTCGGGTGCGGTTCTGCGTCATTCCCCACAGCCTGTAAAACAGGCTTTTGCTTGCCCCCGTTCGGGGTGTAATGTATTCTGACCGACCGAAATCAGAGTCAGGAGTGAGAGCGACTATGCGTTATTTTACTGCCGGGGAGTCCCATGGGCCCCAGCTGACTGCCATCATCGAAGGGCTACCGGCCAACCTGGAGCTCGCTCCAGCCATGCTGGACGAACAGCTGGCACGCCGGCAACAGGGCTATGGCCGTGGCGACCGGATGAAGATCGAGCAGGACCGGGCCGAGATGCTGTCTGGCGTACGCTGGGGCAAAACCCTCGGTTCGCCGGTGACGCTGGTGGTGAAAAATCGTGATTGGGAAAACTGGCAGGAGAAGATGTCGCCCCTGGCTGAGCATGCGGGCAAGGCCGAGGCGGTGACCCGTCCCCGTCCCGGTCATGCCGACCTGGATGGCGCCATGAAGTATGGACAGCGGGATGTGCGTAATATCCTGGAGCGTTCCAGCGCCCGTGAGACGGCGGTGCGGGTGGCGGTTGGCGCCGTGGCTCGTCAGCTGCTGAAGACCTGCGGCATTACCATCGGGGGCTATGTTGCCGAGCTGGGCGGTGTGGTGGCCTCGGCCCCGGCTGCCCCGTATCAGCGGTTGTGGCAGCAAGCAGCCGCTTCGGAGCTGTTTTGCTGCGATCCGGCCGCCGAGGCCGAGATGAAGCGTCTAATTGACCACACCAAGGCCGCCGGCGACACGCTGGGTGGCGTGGTGGAGGTGCAGGTGCTGGGCCTGCCGCCGGGCTTGGGCAGCCACGTGCAATGGGATCGCAAGCTGGACGCCCGATTGGCTATGGCGTTGATGAGTATTCAGGCCATCAAGGGGGTTGAGGTGGGCCTCGGTTTCGAGGCTGCCCGTCTGCCCGGCTCCCAGGTGCACGATGAGATAACCTACGATTCGGCCGCCTTGGAACGGGGCGCGNNAACCGCCTATGTCCGTCCCACCAATCATGCCGGCGGACTGGAAGGGGGCATGACCAACGGTGAGCCGCTGGTGGTGCGGGCCGCCATGAAGCCGATCCCCACCCTGTACACGCCGTTGCGTTCGGTGGATCTGGCCGACCATCAGCCCTACGAGGCCTCGGTGGAGCGGTCCGATACCTGCGCGGTGCCGGCCGCCCTGGTGGTGGCCGAGGCGGTGGTGGCCATCGAGCTGGCCAGTGCCCTGCAGGAAAAGTTTGGCGGTGATTCGGTTGAAGAGTTGCGGCGGAATATGGAGGGCTACTTGGCTACGGTGCGGACCTTCTGATGCCGAACAGCATCGTTTTAACCGGTCCGATGGGCAGCGGCAAGACCAGCGTCGGCCGTCTGCTGGCGCAGGGGCTGAATTGGGAGTTCATTGATCTGGATGCCCTGATTGTGAAGCAGGCTGGCAAAAGCATCAGCGCCATCTTCGCCGATGACGGAGAAACGGTCTTCCGGGGGTTCGAACATCAACAGCTGTCGGACCTGGTTGGACGGGAGCGTATCGTGCTCTCCACCGGCGGCGGAGCGGTGATCAATCCCGAAAACCGCCGTCTGATGCGGTTGATCGGTCCGGTGGTCAATCTGACCGCCTCGCTGGATGTATTGGCTGCCCGTTTGGTTGCCTGTAACGATCGTCCTCTGCTGCAGGGGGAAGAAGCAGCGCGCGTGGCCAAGCTTGAACGTTTGCTGCAGGAACGTGAGCATTGCTACGCTGACAGCGACATAAGAATTGACACCGTCGGGAAATCAGTGGAAGATGTGGCCGCCGAGGTGCTCAAGCGGCTTTCCAAGGGGTAACGATGGCGTTGATTCCGGTCCAGCTTGGGCCGCAAAGCTATACCATACTGATTGACGCCGGCATACTTGCTGAAGCGGGCAAGCATTGCCGCGATTTGGGACTATCCGGCCGCGCGGCGGTGGTGACCAATCCCACGGTGGCTGGCCTGTATGCCGAAATGGTCACCGCCTCGTTGTCAGCGGCCGGTTTTCAGCCGCTGCTGATCCAGGT
>DIKW01000046.1:13005-31571 GCA_002424705.1 Geobacter sp. UBA5608 | reverse complement strand
TCTGCAGCACTAACGGAATGCGGTTGGAGAGCAGGTCACGAATCATGCCGCCGGCGGTGGCCGTGATCACCCCCATCATCACCGCCCCGAAAAAGCCGAGCTTGAAGCCGATCGCCTTGCCGGTGCCGATCACCACAAAGGTGCCCAGGCCCACGGCATCGAAGTAGATCAGCGGGTGCTGCAGGAAATCCAGTTGGCGATGCAGGATAAAGACCGCCAGCGAGACCGCCACCGACAGATAGAGGTAGGTCTCGTCCTTGAAGATAAAGGGGGGCGTGTCGCCCAGTAGCAGGTCGCGCAGGGTGCCGCCGCCGGTGGCGGTGACCAGCCCCAGCATCAGCACCCCGAAGATATCCATCTCGCGACGGATGCCGGCCAGGGCGCCGGAGGCGGCAAAGGCGGCCGTGCCCAGCAGATCCAGTGCATACAGAAAGGTCATACGGTGCTTAGGCCCCCGATTCGATAGTTAGGGCAGCATACGTCAAAGCGGCCACTTCTGCAATCGGGGAGACGGGTCAGGTGAGCAAATTTGGGCATCCCTTCGGCGGCTATTCGTGGTATAGTAAACACGTAGCGAGATCGGTGAAGGGAGGTGGCTCTGATGAAAACGATGGTACTTCCGCCCAAGATGACCCGACGCACGGTCATGCCGATGTTGAACAAGCATGAACAGATGATCCGCCGGGCCACCAATCACAACCTGCATGTGATCACCCACCACGGCAAGCTGCAGGTCGGCCGCAAGGGCCGCACAGCCAAGTAGCCATCAGGTGAGTATTGTCTGAAGCCTTGAAAGCCCGGTTTTGACCGGGCTTTTTTTAAGTTTGACTACCCCTTCGTATAGGACCGCCATGCATCTCCACCTGGTAACCATCCACGCCATGCCGTCGGCTCAGGCTGTGCCGCTGGCCGCCGCCTTCCTCAAGGCCTATCTCGACGGCCGGCCCGGACCCAAACCGCCCGTCACCGTCACCACGGCCGAATATTTCAGCGGCACCCCCCTCGAACAGATAGCTGGTGAGATCGTGGGCCAACAGGCCGACCTGGTCGGCTTCCCGGTCTATCTCTGGAACCGGAGCGACTGCTGTGCCCTGATCCAGCAGTTGCGCCGGCACTGTCCGCAGCTGTTGCTGATCGGCGGCGGTCCCGAGGCCACCGCCGATCCGGCCGGGTTGTTGCAGCAGGCCCCCTTTGACCTGCTGGCGGTGGGGGAAGGGGAGCTGACCCTGGCGGAGTTGCTGGAACGTCGTGCGGAAAACCAACCGTTGGCCGGGCTGCCCGGCACGGCCCGCTTGGTGGCTGGTGAACTGCAGCTGGTGCCCCGCCCCAAGATCGAGGACCTGGCCTTGCTGCCCTCGCCCTACTTGGCCGGGCTGCTGGATGACCACATCAGGAACGGCATGGTCTGGCAGCTGTCACGGGGCTGCCCCTATGCCTGCGAGTTCTGCTACGACGGCATGGGTGACCGCAAGGTGCGGCGCTACCCGCTAGAGCGGCTGGAGGCCGAGCTGGACTACCTGGTTGCCCATGGCGCGGCCCAGGTGTTCGCCCTGGATTCCACCTTCAACACCGACAAGAAGCGGGCCAAGTCTCTGCTGCGGCTGATCCGTGACCGGGCCCCCGGCGTGCATTTTCACTTCGAGGTGCGCCACGAACTGCTGGACAAGGAACAGGCCCAACTGTTCGCCGAACTGACCTGTTCCTTGCAGATCGGCCTGCAGAGCGCCGATCCGGCCGTGGCCGGCGGTGTGGGACGGGCGTTCGACCGTGACGACTTCCGGCGCAAGGTGATGCTGTTGAACGACTCCGGCGCCACCTTCGGTTTTGACCTGATCTACGGTCTGCCCGACGACAGTCTTGAGAAATTCCGTGAAGGGCTCAACTTCGCCCTGTCGCTCTACCCCAACCACCTGGACATCTTCCCGCTGTCGGTGCTGCCCGGCACGGCCGTCGGCATCAAGGCCGCCAATACCGGCTTGAAGCATCTGGCCGGGCCGCCCTACACCCTGCAGGAATCACCCAGCTTTCCGCTGGCCGATATGGCCGTGGCCCGGCGTCTGGGCGCGGCCAGCGACATCTTCTACAGCCGGGGCAAGGCGGTGGCCTGGTTCAACGGTGTGGCCCGGGGGCTGAAGCTGCAGCCGGTGGAGCTGTTGGAACGCTTCGGCGATTGGCTGCTGGCGCGGCAGGGGCGCCAGTGCGACGAGGCCGAGTTTGATGATCGGGCCATCTGGCAGTTGCAGCGGCAGTTCCTGACCCAGCTGTTCGCTGAGCGTAAGGCCGAAAAGTTGTTACCGGCCGCCCTGGACTGTGTGGATTATCACTACGCTTACGGCGTGGCCTTGATGGCGGTGCCGCCTGTGCCGCCCAGTGACGATGAGCTGCTGCGGCTCGACCCGTTGCAGCTGCCGCTGCGCCGGGCCGAATCGTTGACCCTGCTGCCGTTTCACTACGAGATTCTGGATATCCTGGAGAGCGGTGAACCGGACCTGGCCTGGATCGCCAAGCATCTCAAAGCATCCGGTTCCTGGGCCGCCATCTATCCGGCCCACGGCGAGGTCTGCACCGAATCGTTGATCAGGCCCTACTACGGGCTGTTGGAGGGGCTGGACGGTAACCAGCCCAGCGGCCAGGTGGCGGCCCGGCTCAAGATCCCGGCCGATGATGCGTTGGAGTTGCTGCAGTTTGCCCTGGCCGAGGGGATGGTGACGGGCACGTGACATCACGTGCTCTCTCTTTGTGTTTACCATGAAAATTCGGATTGCAAGTTCGAATTTTCATGGTAAATTGCCCCCATGATCATTCGCCAAACACATCTCGCACAACTTACCGAAAGACTGGCCGACTTTCCGGTCGTGGCTCTGCTTGGCCCGCGCCAGGTCGGCAAAACCACCCTTGCCCGCCAACTGGCAAATCAGTGGCAGGGTCCGGTCAGGCACTTTGATTTGGAAGACCCTGATGATCAAGCCCGCCTAGCTGATCCTGCCTTTGTCCTGCGCCCGCTTACCGGTTTGGTGGTATTGGATGAAATCCAACTTCGCCCTGACCTTTTCCCGTTGTTGCGGGTGCTGGCTGACCGGGAGGGAGCGCCAGCTCGCTTTCTGCTGCTGGGAAGTGCAGCGCCTGAACTGATGCGTCAGACCGCAGAGACCCTTGCCGGACGGGTGGCCTTTCATGAACTTGACGGGCTTGCCCTGCATGAAACAAGTACCGACTCTGATGATGCCGCATCGCTTGACCGACACTGGCTGCGGGGCGGCTTTCCCCGCGCCCTGCTGGCAGGAAGTGACAAGGCAAGCCGCGAATGGCATGAAGCCTTTGTCCGCACCTATCTCGAACGTGATCTGCCGCAACTGGGTATTAACCTGTCTGCCGTAACCATGCGGCGTTTCTGGACCATGCTGGCCCATTATCACGGTCAGACCTGGAATAGCAGTGAACTGGGACGTGCGCTGGGTGTCAGCGACAAATCGGTTGCCCGCTGGCTTGATATCCTGGAAGGGACCTACATGGCCTTTCGGCTACTGCCGTGGCATACCAATCTGGGTAAACGTCAGGTTAAGGCCCCCAAGGTGTATGTGGCGGATTCGGGTGTTCTGCATAGTCTGCTGGGGATACAGGGGCTGGATGGTCTGCTGGCCCACCCCAAGTGCGGCGCGTCCTGGGAGGGGGCAATGATCTGCGAGGTGCTGCAGCGTACCAGAGTACGGCGTACTGAGGCCTACTTCTGGGGCGTGCACACCGGAGCTGAGCTTGATTTGCTGATTGAGCTGAATGGCCGAAAGATCGGTTTTGAATTTAAGCTGACCCGTTCACCCAAGGTTACGCCATCCATGCGCTCTGCCTGTGAGCAGCTTGGCCTGGATCATCTGTATGTGGTCTGCCACGGCGCAGGGCACTCCTGGCCCCTGGCTGAAGGGATTACCGCCCTGCCTGCGCTCTGCCTGGCATCAACAGAGTGGGCGCCATGATGATGAGCACGACAAAATGAGCTGAAGAAATGTTCCCTTTGAGAGCGCCCGGTTCACGCACGTATACGCTGGAGTTGCTGCAGTTTGCCTTGGCCGAGGGAATGGTGACGGGGTGGTTGTGATGAGCACAGTTTTGGGTATATTGTCCCTGTAATTATCAAGCTGTTGTCACAACACCATCCCTCACGTTTTTCAATGGAGTCATTATTATGCAGATAATTCAAGTGGTGAGCTATCTCGGAGCATGGGAAAAAGTCCAGAAGAATTACCAGTGTGAACTTAAAGAGATAATCGCTGCGGCAACTAATTATTACAACGGCAAAGTTAAGCTGGAGGAAGGTGAGGAACGCCTCGGTGGAACAAGGGCTCTATGGGAAAAAGCGCTGTACGATTTTTCTTGGACAATTAATGACCAAACCTATTTTTCACCTGCCGGTAGGCGAGTTCATCTGGGCTCGTTAGGGCCTACAAAGAACGGCATATCAGTTCAGTTAAATTTCGGCAATCCCACTTGGTTTCATCGTTGGCTATTTAGTCAGGGATCTCTTGCTGTACGCTACGCGGGTGTAAAAGTCCCAATTCTTGTCGCAACAGTGCGAGAATTTGAACGACGCGAAGAACGTAGAATGGGGCAAACGTCTAATTTTGAATACCTGCGAGATCAGTTAGAAACATTGGCTCCGCTTAGCAGCACCTTCCCCTTTCTAATTCTTGGCATTAACGACCAAGCTTCATTATTTGATGCAGAGGTTTTCGAAATTGCCTCAGACCCTAATATAACAACTGAGCGTGTCGTAGTGGATCGGTGCATCGAATTTCCCCCCGAATACCATCAAGCCGGTTTAGGAATCTTGAATTATTTTGGTGTATTCCTTCGAGAAAATTATCCAGAACGTGATGCAAAGGTCAAAATCGAACAGCATGGCCTTAGTGTCAGAATGATCGTAGAAACCTCAGATGGAGATACGGAGGTTGTTGAGAAGGCGCTTCATGATTACGAATTGGTTATGTCAGGAAAGGTACTCCCTGAAACAATTTCACAAAATGACAAAGTAGTTCTCGACCTAAAAAATGAACTCCGAATCACCCAGTTTCGTTTGGAATCACAACATGACATCATTGAAGTTCAAAATCGCAGGATCGATAAACTACTCACCGTCATCGGCAACAGCCTAGAGGCTTCCGTCCGGCGTCCAATCAACATTGAAGTCAGCCCATCTTTTCAGAATTCCCAGATAATGAACGTCAATCAGGACATCTCCGTGGCGCTGTCGGGAGTTTATGATTTGATTGACTCCGTATCTCCTTCGGATGAAGTACACATGGTTCTGAGTGATCTTGCGGGTTCTTTGGAGGCCGTAGAGAAAGAATCTGACCCCGAGAAAGTGAAGAAGTCGCCTGCAATGTCAAAACTTCGGAAACTATTTGATCGTTTAGAAAATGGGAACGATGCGATCAGTTCTGCTATATCCAAAATTGAAAAAGGTACGGAAATGGTTGCCAATCTTGCGAAAACTTACAACAAGATAGCTTGCTGGTGCGGTTTGCCAAATATTCCGTTCGTATAAGCAGAATCGTCGGGAAAGGCTACAGAAACGGGGTCAGCCATTGAATATGGAAAACAGATGATGTGTCCCAACAAGCCGGTCAGACCGTGACCGGGGACATAAAGACCGCCCCGGCAGGTCAACCGGGCACTCCGTTCGATAGCACAAACCAAGAAAGGAGAAACACATGAGATACTCAATCATGATTTCGGCCGGTTTGGATTCGACAACGCTCTGGTATGACCTCATCAAACAAGGCAAGAAGCCACGCGGCATTTATATCAACGCTGGCCAGGCATCCCATGACAACCAACGCTACTTATCAAGAACTCTTAGCCTTCGTCTTGATCTAGCCCTTGATGTAGTGGAAGCAAACAGGGTATTCGAAGGCCTTACGCAACCTCCCCACAGCCGCGTTGCTGAGGTTGCAGAAACAATGCTCGGATGTGGGGATAGCTGTGCGTCGCTCACCATCGCATCAATACTTGCCGCAACAGGCGGGTCGGAGGTGCTTTTTACTGGATACACGGCGGAAGACAAGGACAGATTACCAAAACTAGGAAGGATGTTGGAGCTCGTAGGTGAAGTGGTTGCCATTAATACAGGTAACACCGCCTTTCGAGTTGAGGCTCCATACATCAATACGACCAAAGCAGACATTGTGCAAAAGGCACAGTCTTTAGAAGTCCCCCTAGAGTTGACCTGGAGCTGCCTATGGTCAGGCGAATTCCAGTGTGGAGAATGCTTGAGATGTAAAGAGCGCAGGGCCGCTTTTTCCATATCCAGAATCAAAGACCCCACTCAATACCGGAAGCGGTGAGAACAAGTTGGTGTGATCGAACAATTTAATCCACCGGACCCGCATCAGCGGTCCGGTGATTTTTTCGTTGGTGTCTGATCGAATGCCGTGCCGAAAAACGGCCAGCTCTGCTGTAACAGGACTGCCTTATGATGTTGTCTAGCAGAAATCCCGGAGTGCATCAATGATTGTGCGTCGTAGCCTGCCCCCCGCATCATGCTGCTGATCTTCCCGCCTATCGCCAAGGCCTGCGAGCCGCCGGCCGGCATCGCCCGGCTGGCCGGAGCGCTGCAGGCCAATAACATCTCCTGCCGCTTGTGGGATGCCAACCTGGAGGGCCAGCTCTGGCTGCTGGAACAGCCGCCGCTGGCGGATGACACCTGGACACGGCGGGCCTGGCGCAGCAGGCATAAGCACCTGCAGGGCCTGCGGGAGGCTGCCACCTACACCAACCCCGACCGCTATGCCACTGCAGTCAATGACCTGAACCGCCTGCTGGCCATGGCTGGTGCAGCCTCTGGCGCCATCCCCGGTCTGGCCGACTACCGCCACGCCGAGCGTTCACCGTTGCGCAGCGCTGACCTGTTGTGGGCGGCTGAAAACCCCCAGCAGAACCCGTTCTTCCCCTTTTTCAAGCAGCGCCTGCCGCAGCTCGTGGCTGGCGTCAGCAGCGTCGGTATCTCGCTCAACTACCTCAGCCAGGCCCTGACCGCCTTTAGCCTGATCGGCCTGCTGCGGCAGCGGTATCCGCAGATTAAGATCGTGCTGGGCGGTGGACTGGTCACCTCCTGGCTGGCCCGGCCCGACTGGTGCAATCCGTTTAGTGGTCTGGTGGATCACCTGATCAGTGGCCCCGGTGAACAGCCGTTGCTGGAGCTGTTGGGCTGCCATCAGCCGTGCCAGCCATCCCTCCCCGAGTACGCGCAACTGTCGCTACATGATTACCTGAGCCCCGGCCTGATCCTGCCCTACAGTAGTGCCAGCGGCTGCTGGTGGAACCGCTGTTCCTTCTGTCCGGAACGGGCCGAGGGGAGCAGATACCAGCCGCTTCCCGCTCAACAGGCTTTGTGCGAAATAAAGGCGCTGGTTGCGCGGCACCAGCCGCGGCTAGTGCACCTGCTGGACAACGCCCTCAGCCCGGCCCTGCTGCGGTTGATGGCAGAGACGCCGCCCGGCGCTCCCTGGTACGGCTTTGCACGTTTTGATCAGCAGCTGGCAGATGTCGAGTTCTGTCGGGCACTGCGGGCGTCGGGCTGCGTGATGCTGAAGCTGGGGCTGGAATCGGGGGATCAGGGGGTGCTGGATCGTTTGAGTAAGGGGATCGATCTGGGAGTTGCCGGGCGGGTGCTTGATAACCTGAAAGCGGTGGGGATCGCCAGCTACTGTTACCTGCTGTTCGGCACCCCGGCCGAGGACGAGGCTGCTGCCCGGCGTACGCTGGACTTTGTGGCCCGGCATGCAGGCCAGATCAGTTTCCTCAATCTGGCGATCTTTAACATGCCGGCCTTTGGTGATGAGGCAGCTGACTACGCCACGGAGCCGTTCTACGAAGGGGACCTGCAGCTCTATACGTCATTTACGCATCCCGCTGGTTGGGAGCGGGGCAAGGTGCGACGCTTTGTGTCGCAGGAGTTTGTACGACACCCTGCCATTGCACCGATTGTACGCCGTGATCCGCCGCTGTTTACCTCAAACCATGCCGGTCTGTTGTGCCCTGCGCGCCTGCAGTAAGCAGGCGCGCAGGGCAGAGGTGTCAGGTTGACTGGTTGTTTTCCGCAAGGGGCTGGCGGGCCCGCAGCAGGAAGAAACCGGCACACAGGCTGATAACCAGTGCGGCAGCGGCGAACATGGTGCTGCTGTCATAGTCCTTCCAGTCGAGGATGATGATCTTTCTGCTGACCGCAATAATGGCCACCGCAATCACCAGCTCTACCCGCAGGGTATGCTCCCGCTGCAGATAACTCTTGAAGACGCTCTCGAACAGTTCAACCCCGATCAGCACCAACATGAACAGGCCGAAGATATCCAACAGCTGGTCAATCTGCAGCAGCAGGCCGCTGTCCCTGATGTCTTTGCCGATCAGCCAGATCAGGTCCAGCGTCACCAGCACCAGCACCAGCACCAGCGCCATGGCACAGGTGATGATCAGTATGATCACCCGCTCAAACTTTTTTAAGAGTTGTATCAGGGTCTTGTTTTCATCGTCCATGGGGCACCCGTGCTGCTCCGATATCAGATCTACAAGCCTTTTTTCTCAAACCAGCGGAACAGGAGCAGGCTGCCTGCCACAATCGGTACGATGACCAGCCAGTGATTGATCCCCAGCACCTGCGGCAGGGTGATCTTGCCCAGATCGCCCCAGGTCAGCACGGTGGCCTTCATGGCGGGGAAGGCCTCGGCATAGATCGCAGCCCCGGCCAGCATGCCGCCGATGCCCCAGATAGCATCCCAGCGGCCTTCACCTAACGCACCGGCCGAGGTGCCGGGGCAGTAACCCAACAGACCCCACCCCAGACCAAAGACGATGCCGCCGATGATGTTGGCCCCCAGGATGGTGGCCTTGATCGACAGCTTGGCCAGACCCAGGTCCACCAACAGGTAGGTGCCCACCATCGCCACGATGACGCTGGTCAGCATGAATTTTATGATGGTCATATCTTTCAGCAGCAGGGCACTGAGCTGTTTTTCATGGCGCAGCACCCGTCCCTTCTGCAGCAGGAAGCCAAACAGCAGGCCGGTGATCAGACCATAGATGAGGTCGTTCATTGGTCACCTCCGCCGTACAGCATCCGCGCCATGATGATGCCGCCAATAAAGAAGCAGGCCAGTGAGATGTAACCGCTTACCGCCAGCTGGAGCGAACCGCTCAGCCCATGACCACTCGGTCAGCCATCGGCCAGGCGGGCTCCGAACATGGCGATCGTGCCGCCCAGGAAGGCGCCGATGCCCCGTCTGATCTTGCTTGGCCCAAACCTGCGCTCCCAGAGCGGGGGCACCGCCTGGTAGCGGAAGGAGGCATCGCCGATGGAGGCTATCAGGGCACCGCCAAAGATGCCGACCACAAACATGGTCTGCCAATCAACCTTGGGTACGTTCTTGAGAAAATAATCCAGTTGGGCCACCCGCTCCGGGGCGACGGCCTGTTCCAGCATGCCGGCGGTACGGACAAAGGTGGTGGAGGCGCCGAAATACTTACCTGCGAACCATACTGAGCCGATGCTGACCAGGCCGGACAACGCCCCGGCCAGGTAGGGGCTCCAGGGTTTTCCATCAGTCTGCATGGGATTCCCTCCTTTTTGATTTATCATGAGAGCCAGCTCATGTTTGGTTGGGAGTATAGCAGGGGAGAGGCGTTTTGCAACTGTCAGGGCGTTGTCAGTTCAGCGCCGAAAGCTGGTCAGTGAACTGTTGGATGGTGCGTGCCTTGCGCAGCGTCTTGTACTGCTTGCTGAAGGCTTCGTCGTCCATGAAGGCCAGTACCGCCTTTAGTTTGCCCAGTATCTGCTGCTCGCCGCAGAATAGCAGGCTGTAGCGATGCAGCAGCTCGGTCAGGTAACGGCGCAGCAAGGCTGCCCGTTCGGCGCGATCAGGCTCGGCAGCGGCCTGGCCCCTGATCCGTTGGAACAGCAGCGGGTCGGCTATGGCGCCCCGTCCCAGCATCAGCCCGGCCGCGCCGGTGAGCTCCAGTACGCGCAGGCCGTCTGCAGCCGTTCGGACGTCACCGTTGGCGATCACCGGCAGGCTGGTCGCGCGCACCACACGGGCAGTGATTGCATGGTCGGCCAGACCTTGGTATTCCTGGACTACCGTGCGGGGATGCAACACCAGGAAATCGACCCTGGAGCTTTCAAACAGAGGCAGAAGGGAAAAAATCTGCTGCGGGTCATCGTAGCCAGCCCGCAGCTTGATGGAAAAGCTGCCGTTGATCACGCCGCGCAGGGCCGGTACCAGTTCCTGCAGCAGTTCGGGCCGTTGCAGCATGCCGCCGCCGGTCAGGCCGCTGGTCATCCGACCAAAGGGGCAGCCCAGGTTCAGGTTGATATGCTTCGATCCAGCCTCTTGGGCAATGCGGGCAGCCGCCACCAGCGCCTCGGTGCCGTGGCCGATCAGTTGTACCACCAGCGGGATGCCCTGTTCCGCCGGCGTTATCTCGCGCAGATCGACGGCCGAGAGCCGCTTGGCGGTTGTGCCGGGTGCCACCCGCATGAATTCGGTAAACAGGGTGTCGGGCCGTGCCCAGGTGGCGAACAGGCCGCGCAGGGCCTGGTTGGTGAGGCCCTGCATCGGCGCCAGCATCAGAGGGGGGATGCCGTCAGGCCAGGGTAGGATGCGTGATGGTTGGGTCATGTTGGTGAGGGGTAGCAGCTGGCTGGGATGCTGTCAACGTGAAAGGCCCGCGATGGTTCGCGGGCCTCAAGATTCGTCTCTTCCCTGTTTCACGGGATTCCCGGTTTACCTAGCTACCGGGCATGCACTGCATCTTCGGTTGTGGTTGAACATCCTCGATACTGAGCACCTTTCTTGCTGCGTCGTTGGTGTTGCCGGGCGCGCACCCTTGATTCCACTATACCTATGAAAAACATTTTGTACAGACTAGTAAATTTTTTGCAGAGGGCGTATTATTTAAAAGCTAAACGGTCGGGTAACCCCGACCGTTTTGTTATTTGCCAACGATCTCGTTGAGGGTGATCTCAAAGGTCAGGTCTTCACCGGCCAAGGGGTGGTTGGCGTCAAAGGTGACGCTCTCCGGGGTGGCTTCCACCACGGTGACCGCCAGTTCGTCCTCGTCGTCCTCGCCGGTCAGTACCAGCTCTGCGCCCACCTCAACCGGCATATCCTCCGGCAGTTCCGAGCGCGCCACCGTGAACACCCGCTCCTCGTCATATGCGCCGAAGGCCTCGGCCGCCGGCACCACCACGGTCTTCTTCTCGCCGGGGGTCATGCCGATCAACGCTTCCTCAATCTGGGTGAAGAACTCTTCTTCGCCGATGGTCAGCTCCATCGGGCCGCTCTCATCGCAACCGCAGCCTTCGTCTTCGCAACTGTCGGTGCTGCATTGACCGTCTTCGCAGCAATCTCCCTCCAGGGTAGAATCGAAAATGGTGCCGTCCTCCAGGGTGCCGGTGTAATCAATGATCACGCGGTCGCCTTTTTGTGCCTGTGCCATGGTAAAACCTTTCTTGATGGTGTTGGTAGGGCATTGTTGCCGTAATTGAATAGTATACCCGATATTGTTGTTGTCCGATACAGATTTTAGCGGCTCATTGCCGGTTGACAGTTCAGGGGTATACTGGATGTGAGGCATGCTACTGTCGCAGGGAGGGACGTCCTATGGACCAACACCAGACCCGCACCATCATTCTGAACGAGGGGGAGCCTGAAGTCAAACGGGCAGCGATTCGGGATTATTTCCATGCCACCTTCACAATTGACGAACGGCTGTACGAGAGCCTGCGTCACGACGGCGCCTTCTATCTGCGGGCCGACCGGCTGCGGCACCCGCTGATCTTTTACTACGGCCATACCGCCACCTTCTTCATCAACAAGCTGATCATCGCCCGGGTGATCGAACAACGGATTAATCCGGGCTTTGAGTCAATGTTCGCGGTGGGGGTGGACGAGATGTCCTGGGACGACCTGGACCAGTCCCATTACGACTGGCCCACGGTGCAGGCGGTCAAGGACTACCGTGATCAGGTGCGGGCATTGATGGACCGGCTGATCATCAGCCTGCCGCTGACCTTGCCGATTAACTGGGAATCGCCCTGGTGGGCAATCATGATGGGGATCGAGCATGAACGGATTCATCTGGAGACCTCCTCGGTCTTGATCCGTCAGTTGCCGCTGGATCAGGTAGTACAGCTCCCGTTCTGGGCTATCTGCCAAGAGGCCGGCGAGCCGCCGCCCAACCAGTTGCTGCCGGTGCCGGGTGGGACGGTGCAGTTAGGCAAGACCAGGGACCATCCGCTCTACGGCTGGGACAACGAGTACGGTAGCCATCAGGCCGAGGTGCCCGATTTCAAGGCGGCGCAGTATCTGGTTTCCAACCGGGAGTTCCTGACCTTTGTGGAGGCAGGCGGTTACCGGCAACCGCAGTGGTGGAAAGAGGAAGGTTGGAATTGGCGCCAGTTCCGTCAGGCCGAGCATCCATTGTTCTGGATCAGTGACCATGACGGCTGGCGGCTGCGCACCATGGCCGCGGAGATCACCCTGCCCTGGAACTGGCCGGTGGAGGTCAACTACCTGGAGGCCAAGGCGTTCTGCAACTGGAAGTCAGTGCTTACCGGTCAGCCGATCCGGCTGCCCAGCGAGGATGAGTGGTATCGCCTGCGGGATGACTGCCAGCTGCCGGATCAGCCCTACTGGCAGCAGGCGCCGGGCAATCTCAATCTGGAATACTGGTGTTCTGCCTGCCCGGTGGACCGTTTCCGCCAAGGTGATTTTTTCGATGTCGTGGGTAATGTCTGGCAGTGGACCGAGACGCCGATCTATCCCTTCCACGGCTTCGAGGTCCACCCCTGGTACGACGACTTCTCCACCCCCACCTTTGATACCCGCCACAACCTGATCAAGGGCGGTTCCTGGATATCCACCGGCAACGAGGCTACCCGTGACGCCCGCTATGCCTTCCGGCGCCACTTCTTCCAGCACGCCGGTTTCCGCTACGTGGAGAGCAGTGCGCCGGTGATGATCTGCGACGAACAGTACGAGACCGACCAGGCAGCAATACTGTATTGCGAGGCCCACTATGGAGCGGAGCAGTTCGGGGTGCCCAACTTCCCACGCGCAGTGGCCGAGATCTGCCTGCAGCAGATGGCGGGTCGACGGCTGGACCATGCCCTGGACCTGGGCTGCGCCGTGGGACGGGCCAGCTTTGAATTGGCGCGGGGCGGGTTTCGGCAGGTGACCGGGCTGGATTTTTCGACCCGCTTCTTCCGTCTGGCGGCCCGGATGCAGGAGGAGGGGCACCTGCGCTACGCCTTCCCGGAGGAGGGCGAGATCGTCTCTTTCCACGAGGTCAGTCTGGACGATGTCGGGTTGGCCGAGGTCAGGCAGCGGGTCAGCTTCTATCAGGCCGATGCCTGTAACCTGCCTGAGAAATTTCGAGGTTACGATCTGGTGTTGGCCGCCAACCTGATCGACCGGCTCTATGCGCCGCGTCGTTTTCTGGCCACGATCCATGAGCGGATCAATCCGGGTGGCCTGTTGGTGATCAGTTCGCCCTACACCTGGCTGGAGGAGTTTACGAATAAGGATGAGTGGCTGGGGGGCTATCGTGAGGCCGGCGAGCCGGTCTGGGGCCTGGATGGCCTGAAAACGGCCCTGCTGCCCCGTTTCAGGCTGGTGGGTGAGCCCCGGGAGGTCCCGTTCGTGATCCGTGAGACCCGGCGCAAGTTCCAGCACACCATCAGTGAGCTTACGGTCTGGGAGCTGCGCTGACCATGCCGTTGCCGAAAACAAAGCGGGGCCCTCCGGCAAGGAGAGCCCCGCTTTGTTGTGCAGGTCACGAGGTTGTTATTCGCCGAAGGTCAGCTTGCGTTCCAGGTCCATGGAGCGGGTGATCCGCTTGGCCTGTTCGAAGGTGATCAGGTCCTGCTGGCAGAGTTGAACCAGATGCTGGTCCAGGGTCTGCATCTGGTACTGGGTGCGGCCGTTTTCGATATGTTTTTCGATTTCATCGAACCGGCCTTCGCGGATGCAGGCCTGGATAGTGGTGGTGGTGCGCATGATCTCCACCACCGGCAGCACCTTCTCGCCGGTCTTGTCGCTGATCAGTCGCAGCGATACCGTAGCCACCAGGATATCGGCCAGGCGCTGGCGGATCACCTCCTGGGAGTCGGGCGGGAAATGGCCCACCAGGCGGTTGATGGTGGATGAGGCGCTTTGGGTGTGCAGGGTTGAAAAGACCAGGTGACCGGTCTCAGCGGCCTTGATGCAGGAGTCGATAGTCTCCAGGTCGCGCATCTCACCCACCATGATCACGTCCGGGTCCATCCGCAGCGCGGCCTTGAGGGCTGCGCTGAAACTGCCGGTGTCGATCCCTACCTCGCGTTGGATGATGCAGCTCTTGTCCGAGGCAAACAGAAACTCGATCGGATCTTCGATGGTAATGATGTTGAAGCTGTCGTTCTTGTTTATAAACTGCAGCATTGAGGCCAGGGTGGTGGATTTGCCGTTGCCGGTGGGGCCGGTTACCAGCACCAGGCCGTTGGGGGCCTGGCAGATCTCGCCCAGCACCGGCGGCAGGTTCAGCTCGGTAAAGTCAGCGATGTAGGGGGGGATGACCCGCATCACGATGCCGATGCTGCAGCGCTGGCGGAAGATACTGACCCTGAAACGCCCCCCGTTGGGCAGTGCATAGGCAGCGTCAAGTTCTTTCAGGTCGCCGGGCAGGGTGCGGTTGCTCTGCTCCAGCACGGTCTTGGCAATGAATTCGGTGTCCTGGGAGGTGAGAGCAGGGAGTTTTGAGCGGACCAGTTGACCGTGGGCCCGGAAGAAGGGCGGGTTGTCCACCTCAAAGTGCAGGTCCGAGACCCGTTTTTCAAAAGCGATTCCCAGAATCTGGTTAAGCAGGTTCATATCCATGCGGCGTTCCCTTCTCAGTCCTTTTTAGCAGACTGCTGCGCATGTGACAGCGCACTTTCGATAGACAGCCCCGCGTATTCAGCGCAGCTTGCCAGCAGATCAACCGGCACGGCCGTGGCAGGCAACGTGCCGAAATCGGCATAGGTTACGGAAACCACCCGCTTGCCGAGTTTTAGTGGCAGGATCAGTACGGTGGCGTCGGCGGGGGGAGTAATCGCCCCGTAGAGCAGCTCGCGCAACAGCTGATCATGCGATTTACCAAAGAACAGGTGGCCCTTGTCAAGCACAAAACTGAACAGGGAGCCAGTGGACAGTGGCAGTTTGAAGCCCAGCACCGGTCCCGGACCGGCAGCAGGCTCGGTGTTGATGCCGATCCCTCGCTCGGCCACCAGCTCTTTTTCCCAGGCCACCAGCGTCAGGGCGCGTGGGAAGATGGCGCCGACGGTCTTGAGCAGGATCAGGGCGGTCTCCGGCAGGCTTGACACCTTTTTCAGCTGCACCATTGCCTCTTTCAGTACGGCGGCAGGGGTGGGGGCGGCGATTGAACCGGCCGGCTCATCGCGAAGCGCCTCGTGAAAGGTCGGCTTTTTGCGTTTGATGGTATCAAGGTCGCCCAGGCCCAGATCATCGGCCGAGATCGTCAGATCACCCGCAGCCGACACGGCAGCTGCCGACGGCGGCTCCTCGTCGTGCAGCTCTTCATCGACAATCAGGCCGTCGCGCTTCTTTTCGTCATAGATCCGCAGGGCATCCATCAGGACATGTTCGGTGGGCAGGTTCAACTCTTCCTGTAGTTTTTCCGGAAAGTAGCGGAATTCATCGCAAATCTGCACTGTGTCGGGCTCAAGGGCAAAGCTGCCCTTCTTCCAGGTCAGGATCTCGACGATGGAAAGTTCGATCAGTGTTTCCAGGCCGCGGTAGGCATCGTCCTTGGCCACCAGGTTGTTTTCCAGCAGGGTGGCGATCAGTGGCCGGCGATTCAGTCCGGCCTGGGCCTGGAGCGCCAGGGCTCGATCCAGGTCGTCGCGGCTGATAACCCCTGCCTCAATCAGGATTGTCCCGGTGCGGGTGCCGGTGTCGTAGTGGCTGGCGCCATTAATGTAACCGTCGTTAAAGATAAGCGAAATTTCGCCCTTGCGGCCAACTATCCTGAGTGTGCCGGTCTTGCGGGTGCTGTGCAGCAGCTGAATCACATCTACGATCGAAAGATATTCAAGGTCGCCGGAGAACGACATGGGCCAGACTCCTTATGAAGGGGACTTGACGTTGCTGGATAATTAAAGCAGAACTAGGTCAGTATTCAAGGAGATATCGTTTGGTGTGCGAAATTTAACCATCGTAGTCGGGAGGGAGACAGATGCAGATAGACAGGCAGGAGCTGGCACAACAGGTTGACCAGGCCCGCTGGGAGTGGCTGCTGCCGCACCATCAGCGGGACGCCCTGATCTGGGTGGACGGTATGCTGGAGCTGGCCGAAGTAGGGGAACGTCTTGCTGTGGATGATGCCGCAACCGTGCAGGCCTGGCTGGCCTCGCGCATGATCGCCAAGCCCAGCCCTGATCAGCTTGATGAGTGGAACCGACAGCCGGGACGTCAGTTTGATATGCTGGTGGTGGACCCCTTTGTGTTGATTCAAGAGATATCAGAATAAAAATAAAACAAAGGTTGCTTGACCTTGCGGCCCACTGAATCTAAGCTGGAACCATCTTTTACTGTTAAGGGGGTGCTGTTATGCCAACTATTCGAGAACGCTTTTTTCTTTCTGCCGATGAATCCTTGCTGGTGGTGATCGACATTCAGGAACGGCTGTGCACGGCGATGGATCAGCAGGTGTTGGAGCAGCTGAGCAGCAACACCGCCATACTGCTGGAAGCGGCTCACGAACTGCAGGTGCCGGTGGCGGTCACCGAGCAATATGTAAAGGGTTTGGGATCGACAATCGCTCCGTTGGGGGAAAAACTGGGGGCCGCGCCTCGCCACGAAAAGATGGCCTTCAGCAGCTGTGGCTGCGCTGGATTCGTGGAGCAGCTCCGAACCAGCGGACGGCGCCAGATCGTGATCACCGGCATGGAGACCCATGTCTGTGTGCTGCAGACGGTGCTTGAGTTGCTGGACGCCGGTTATCAGGTGCAGGTGGTGCGGGATGCGGTGATGAGCCGTTCCAAACGGAACTGGAACACGGCCCTGGAGGAGATGCGCCAGGCCGGGGCGGTGATTACCTGTACCGAATCGGTGCTGTTCCAATGGCTGCGGGTAGCCGGCACCGAGTCGTTCAAGAAGCTGTCGAAGCTGGTCAAGTAGCTCGCTCTCACCACCGGGAGGTGTCCCATGATTACCACCCTGCTGGATGGCAACAAGCGCTTCGTGCGGGATGTCTTTGAGAAGGAGCAGGAGTATTTCTCGGAGCTTTCCAAGATGCAGCGCCCGACCGTGCTCTGGATCGGCTGCTCAGACTCGCGGGTGCCGGTCAACACCATCACCCAGACCCGGCCCGGTGAGGTGTTCGTACACCGCAACGTGGGCAACATCGTGGCCACCAACGACTGGAATCTCTCGGCGGTGCTTGAGTTCACCATCAACCACCTCAAGATCCCCGACGTGGTGATCTGTGGCCACTACAACTGCGGCGGTATTAACGCCCTGATGCATGAAGATCCCGATGATCGCTACATCCCGATCTGGCTCAACAACGCCTATAAGGCCATGGAGCGGGTGGACGACAAGCTGCGCTCTCTGCGGCTGCAGGTCACCGAGGAACAGCGCCGACGCCTGGTGGAAGAGGAAAACGTCCGGCTGCAGCTGGAGCACCTGCTGGAATACCCCTTTGTCCGTCGCGCCATGCTGGACGGCAAGCTCTCTGTCCATGGCTGGATGTACGACATGGACAACGGCGAGATCAAGGTGATGCAAAAGAATGATACCGCCAACCGTTGATCAAGGTCTGTTCGGTCGGAGCCTGTGTAAACCAGTTTACGCCCGGATCATCACCAGCAGCATCTTGAACGGTTTTTCTGCCCGCAGGCTGTGGGGCACGTTGGCCGGCATGATGATCATCTGACCGGCATCGACCTGCTGTACCTTTCCTGCGATGGTGATAGCGGCGCTGCCGTCGAGTACCTGCACAAAGGCGTCATAGGGGGCGGCATGCTCCGAAAGCCCCTGGCCCTGGTCAAAGGCAAACAGGGTCAGCGTGCCGATTTTTTTGTCGATCAGGGTGCGGCTGACCACAGAGCCGGACTGATAGGCGGCCAGTTCGTTAATGGTCAAGGCCTGTCCAATCAAGGTTTCATTCTGGTTTGACATGACGTTCTCCCTTCGGTTGAGGTTGCATTGTTGGCTACCACCCTAGCAGATGCCGACGGGCGGTTGTTTGATGCCGGTCAAGAAGCGTTAGAATCCCGATCGGCTTGACATGACAGTGCTTTACCGTATGCTGTTACCGTATAACACACCCTAACCATGTCGCAAGGAGGCACTCATGCAGGAGCGCAGCGGTATCATAACGTTTAAAGGTAACCCGATGACCTTGCTGGGGCCGGCTCTGAAGGTGGGCGATAAGGCCCCTGAATTCGCGGTGGTGGATACAGCCCTGGCCCCGGTTACTCTGGCCAATAGCAGTGGCAAGCTGCGGATCATCAGTGCGGTGCCGTCGCTGGATACACC
>DIKW01000046.1:0-12950 GCA_002424705.1 Geobacter sp. UBA5608 | reverse complement strand
TGCCCTTTGCCCAGAAGCGCTGGTGCGGCGCCGCCGGCATCGACCGGGTACAGACCCTTTCCGACTACCAGGAGCGTTCCTTTGGTCTGGCCTACGGTGTGCTGATCAAGGAACTCAAACTCTTGTCCCGCTGCATCTTCGTGGTTGATGCCGCTGATACCATCCGCTACATCCAGCAAGTGCCGGAAGTGACTCACGAACCGGATTACGCCGCCGTGTTGGCGGCAGTCAAGGCGCTACTGTAGGGATGGTGAGCGCCAGCGCCTTTGTGAACGGCATCATGCTGGCCTATGATGATGTTGGTAGCGGCCCGGCAGTGCTGCTGATCCACGGTTTTCCGCTCAATCGCCAGATGTGGCGCCCCCAGGTGGCCATACTGATGGCTGCCGGTTACCGGGTAGTTGCGCCCGACCTGCGTGGATTCGGCGACAGTGACGCCATGGATGCGCCCTGCACCATGGATTTGCTGGCCGATGATCTGATTGAACTGCTGGATCATCTCGGTATCACCCAAGCCGCAGTGGTGGGGATGTCGATGGGCGGCTACCTGCTGTTCAACCTGTTGGAGCGGTATCCGCAGCGGGTACAGGCCGCCGTGTTTTCTGTCACCCGCGCGGTGGCGGACGATGCGGAGGGGCGCGCCGCCAGGCGCCGGCTGGCTGATGATGTGGTCAAGTTCGGTCCCCAGGTGGTAGCTGACCGTTTTCAGCAACTGCTGTTTGCACCTGATGTTGAAACGGAGCGTCCGCGGCTTGCGGAGGAGGTCTACGGCTGGATGGTGGCCACCAGTAGCCCTGGTCTGGCTGCCGGGTTGCTAGCCATGGGCCAGCGCCGGGACGCCACTGCTCTGCTGCCCCTGATCACGGCGCCGTCACTGGCTATCGGCGCTGAACAGGACCTGGCCTGTCCCCCCGAGCATCTACGGGCCATTGCCGCCGTCATGCCTGACTGTCGGCTCTGCATCATTCCGGGTGCCGGCCATCTGGTCAACCTTGAACAGCCCGGCGATTTCAATCGGGCGTTGTTGACCTTCCTGCGGGAGGTGCTGCCCACACCCCTCAACCTGCCTGACCTTGCCTGTGATTGCAGCAGCGACCATACCGGAGTGTAGCGCCATGCCTGCCTCGAACCAGACCAGTCTCTCCGTTATTCAACGGCTGCCGTTACCGCTGCAGCGCCTGGCCCGTTTTGTCCTTGATCTGGGTCGTGCCATTGACGAGCACCAGCTGTCATTGCGTGCCGCAGGCCTTACCTACACCACGGTGCTTTCCCTGGTGCCGTTTCTGGCCATTGCCTTTGCCGTGCTGAAAGGTTTTGGGGTGCAGAACGCCCTGGAGCCGGTACTGCTGAAGGTGGTTGGCGAATCTTCCCGTGAGGTGGTCATCCGTATCATCGGCTATGTCAACAATACCAACGTCAAGTCACTGGGGCTGATCGGTCTGTTGACATTGCTGGTAACGGTGATTAATCTGCTCACCTCCATCGAAGAGGCCTTCAACGCCATCTGCGGCGTGTCGGAAACCCGCTCGCTGCAGCGCCGTTTCAGCGATTACCTGAGTGTGGTGGTGGTGGGGCCGGTGCTGCTGATGGTGGCCATGAGCATGACCAGCAGCCTGCAGAGCCAGTGGCTGGTGCAGTGGCTGATCAACCATACCGTGCTGGGCGATGCCATTCTGCTGCTGTTTCGGCTGGTGCCCTATGTAAGTATCTGGATTGCCATGACCTTTCTCTACAGTTATATCCCCAATGCCAAGGTTCCGCTGCGCTCTGCCCTGCTGGGCGGCGTCGTGGCCGGCACGATCTGGCAGCTCATCCAATGGGCCTATTTCCATTTTCAGGTGGGGGTGGCCAATTACAATGCCATCTACGGCGCCCTGGCTGCCCTGCCGATCTTCCTGGTCTGGATCTATACCAGCTGGTTGATCGTCCTGTTCGGGCTGGAGCTGGTGCGTAGCCACCAGGAACAGCGGCCGTCCTATCTGCCACCCCGGCGTGCGCCGTTGTCGACAGCCCTGCAGCGGATGCCTGCCCGCCAGCATCGCCAGTGCCGTCGGTCACCGGCGCGGCGTGTCGGTGCGCTGATGGTCGGCCTTATGACCTCCCTGCTGCTGTTCGGCGCAGTCGGGTCGTTGCAGGCGGCTCCCCGTGAGATACAGGTGGTGGTGGATGATAATTATCCGCCCTTTGCCTTCAGGAGCACCAGCGGCCAGCTGCAGGGCATTTTGGTGGACCAGTGGAGGCTGTGGGAGCAGAAGACCGGCGTCAAGGCCAGCCTGCATGCCATGGATTGGGCTGAAGCCCAGCGTCGCATGGATGCCGGCGAGTTCGACGTGATCGACATGGTGTTCAAGACCGAGGCGCGCCTACAGAAGTACGACTTCTCACCGCCTTACCAGAAGATCGATCAGCCGATCTATTTCGATGCCGAGATCCAGGGCATCACCGACATCAATTCGCTGGCCGGGTTTACGGTGGGGGTCAAAGAGGGTGGCGCCATTGTTGGCTACCTGGAGCAGCAGGGGATCACCTCACTGGTTGGCTACCCCAGTTATGAGGCGATCATTCTGGCGGCCAGGGAACACAAGATCTCGGTGTTTTCGGTGGATCAGCCGGCTGCCAGCTATTTTCTGCACAAATACGGCATGGTTGACCGTTTTAAGCGGACCGCGCCGATCAACAGCGGCCATTTTCATCGTGCGGTCCTGAAGGGCAACGCCAAGCTGTTGGCCTTGGTCAGCAACGGATTTGCCTCAATCTCGGCCACAGAGCTGCAACAGATCGACGATCAGTGGTACGGCTCAGCTATAGGGCATCGTGTCAACTGGAACTACTTGTGGATCGGCGGCGGGGTGGCCTTGACGCTGGCAGGACTGCTGCTACTTTCCAACCTGGGGCTGCGGCGGCTGGTAAACCGTCGTACCGTAGAACTGCGGCGTAGCGAGGAGCAGTACCGTGAATTGGTCCAGCAGTCGGACAGCATCATCCTGCGCTGGAACCGGGCAGGGGAGGCCACCTTCATAAATGATTTCGGCGCACAGTTCTTTGGCTTCGAGATCAATGAGCTGGAAGGCCACAGCCTGTTTGGAACCATCGTGCCGGACCACCAGGATGACGGCCGTGACCTGCTGGCGATGCTCCGTGACATCTTCGCACACCCGGAACAGTATCGTACGAACGTGAATCAGAACCAACGCAAGAATGGGGAACTGGTCTGGATATCATGGAACAACCGGCCGATCTACGATGAGCAGGGCGTGGCCGTTGAGATGTTGAGCTTTGGCAGTGATGTTACGCCGCTTAAGCAGGTTGAAGAGGAACTGCGTGACAGCAAGACCGAGCTTGAAAAGGCCCGCGAGCTGGCCGAGGCGGCCAATGAGGCCAAGAGCCTGTTTTTGGCCAATATGAGCCACGAGATCCGAACGCCGCTCAACGCTGTGATCGGCATTAATTCGCTGCTGGTGGAGCGGGTTGAGGCGGGGGAGCTGAAGGAACTGGCCCAGGATGCCATGGCGGCAGCCAACAACCTGCTGGACATCATCAGTGATGTGCTGGACCTGTCGAAGATCGAGGCCGGCAAGCTGGCCTTGGTATCGGTGCCGTTCGATCCGCGGCTGGTGGTGAATCAGCTCGAGCGGATGTTTGGCCTGCTGGCACAGGAAAAGGGCATCTCATTGGAGATGTCGATCTCTTCGGCGCTACCGAGCCCCCTGGCCGGCGACCCGGCCCGCATCCAGCAGATCGGGGTCAACCTGTTGGGCAATGCCATCAAGTTCACCGATCAGGGCACGGTCAGGCTGGAACTGAGCGGCCGCCAGCTTGAGAGCGGGCAGGTCGAATTGTCACTGAAGGTCAGCGATTCCGGCAAGGGGATATCACCAGAAAATATCGAGCGGATCTTCAATCCATTCATTCAGGAAGATCTCTCAACCACCCGCAAGTTTGGCGGCACCGGTCTGGGGCTGACCATATCCCGTCGGCTGGCTGAGCTGATGGGGGGCACGCTGTCGGTTGAAAGCCGCCCTGGCCAGGGCAGCTCGTTTACCGCCACGGTGCGCTGCACCACCTGCTGTGAGTTGGCGCCGCAACGTCCCAAAGAGACGGTGCGTGGTCAGATGCTCAGGTCGTTGCGAATCCTGGTGGCCGAAGATGCGGTGGTGAACCGTAAGATGATGGAGGCGCTGCTGCGGATGGAGCGTCACCGGGCACGTTTTGTGGAAAATGGGCGGGAGGCGGTGGCTGCCTGGCGCGAAGAGCCGTTCGACCTGATCCTGATGGATATCCAGATGCCGGAAATGGACGGCATGCAGGCCACGGTTGAGATTCGGCAGGCGGAAGCGGCCACCGGTGGCCACACGCCGATCATCGCCTTGACCGCCTACGCCATGAGCGGCGACAAAGATCGTTTCCTGCAGGCCGGCATGGACGGCTACCTTGCCAAGCCGATCACGGTGGATCAGTTGCGGGAACTGCTGCTCAGCTACGGTCAGGAGTGATCAGCAAGCAGGACGGGACGCTGTCGTCAGTGTTCGTAGCTGTGCATCTTCGAAGCGGATATGGGCGATCAGCCATTCTCGTAGAAAGGTCATGATTTCTACCTGCGCAATCAAGGGGTTAATATGGAGCTCGTCGCTGAGCTCCTTTAGTTTTTGTTCAAACTGCCGATGCTGTTCCTGCTGTCGCTCAAGGCGATCAAAGCCGTAGTGTTCCATCATCCGTTCCTCGGCCTTGAAATGAACTTGGGCGTACAGGCCGAGCGCCTTCAACAGTCGGCTCACTTCCCGCGATCCCAGCTTGTTCGCCACAACGTTGGTCAGGTCATTGGTCAGATCGAACAGATAGCGGTGATGTTCATCAATGACGTCGATGCCGACGCTCATCGATTCATCCCAGTTGACCCAGCGGGTGCCCTGATAGACAAGCTCGGGAAGGTTGAGTGTCTGGTTCGGGTCGATGATCTCTTCACGGTACAACTCACGGATGCGGAGTATTTCGGGTAGGGCGTCTTCAAAGGCTCGCACCACGGCCGGATCGAATTTTGCGCCTGCCTGGCCCAAAACCCAGGCAACAGCCTCTTCAACCGGCCAGGCTGCCTTATAGGGGCGGACGGATGTCAGGGCGTCGAACACGTCGGCAATGGAGCAAATGCGGGCGAGGACAGGGATCTCTTCACCTTTCAGGCCGTTTGGATAGCCGCTGCCATCCCAGTTCTCGTGGTGTGATGTGGCGATAGCGCGCGCCGTTTCAATTAGGGAGTCGCAGCCGTGGAGCAGTCGTTCGCCGATCTCGGTGTGCGTCTTCATAACGTCGAATTCTTCAGATGTCAGCTTGCCCGGTTTGAGCAGAATAGCATCGCTGATGCCAATTTTTCCCACATCGTGCATTGGCGCGGTGATAAACAGCAACTCCCGCTGCTGTTCCGGCAGCCCTAATGCCTTGGCCACAACGACGGCAATGTTGGTCATACGCATGACATGCATGCCGGTTTCATTATCGCGGTATTCCGAGGCGGCCCCCAAACGCCGGATTGCTTGTGTTCTGGCCTCTTCCAATTCGATTTCACGCACCTTGAGGGTTTCGTTCATCATGCAGCGGCTCACCAGGCTGGAGAGCGTCCGTGCAAGACCGAGTATGAACTCCTGGTCGGCTGGTGTCGGTGACCAGTCGGCGTCAACGCACAGTATGGCCTGTCCCAGCGCCTGGCCGTCGTTGCTGAGCGGGAGCACGATCACCTGCCCGTCGTCATCCAGTGAGACAACCGGGCTTGCAGCGGTGTCTGCCCCAGTGATTGAGGAAAACAGCGCTTCTGTTGCCGGGTCCACCCAGACAGGTCGGAATCCGTGCTGTGCAATGGTGACCAGTTTGCCGCGTGGGTTGTACATCCGGATGACTCCCCGGGGGACAACGGGGAAGGCAGGCAGTTTTTTAAGCACACCAAACAGGCGCTCAAGCAGCTTATCAAGGTCGTTGCCAGTGCCGCCGATGGCGGTTAACTCCAAAACAAAACTGCTTATCTCGATCAGTTCGTGGTGTCTTGTCATAAATGGGTGCCGTGCATGCTCTGCGCGTAGTGATGGGGTGATCTGGCAAGCTGCCAGCAGAGTAGCTATCGTATCGCTTATAGCAGAGCCAGTCCGATTTGGGAACTGATTAAGATCAAAAAAATCTTTTTTGTGTTTTATACGGGGGCGATCAGCTGGGCATGTCCGGTTTGAGGGGCGGGCCGAGCCCGGTGAGCAGGTTCTCGCCGGGCTGTTTACGAAATGCGGTTGTCAGGCCGTGTTCATCCACGGCTCGCAGCAGGTTGGTAATGCGGGTAAGTGCCTCGATCAGCAGGCCTTGCGGCGTGTCACCCCGCTCATTGCCGCTAACCGGGTGAATCCAGCGTGTCGGCCACGGGATGGGACGCCCCTTGCGCCAGCTGAAAAGCGGGTAAAACAGGTGCTGCCAGCGATGGAACGGGGTGCCGGGCAACAGGCCCAGCAGGCGGGCCAACAGCTGCCAGCCGGAGTCGCCATAGCGGGCCTGAATGTGTGTGTGCTGGCGGAGTGCATCGGCAATGTCGGCAGCAGGCAGCAGCGCCTGGGGATCAAAGACCCCTGCCAGCACCGTGGCAGCGGCGCTGGCCGATTCCTCTGTCATCAGTTCGCGCAGTTCCAGCTCCGGCGGGCGTCTGCCACTGTTCAACAGCCAGAGATCGAGATTGGTCTCCACGCGGTAGTGACGCCCCAGATCGTTGCCGGACAGGGCGTAGACAAAGGGGTGGAAGACGATGTCAGTCTCGATGTGACAGGCAACGCCCAACAGGCAGGCGTGTTGGGCAGGCGTGAGCTGCGGGTTGTTCGCCAGAAAGGACAGCAAAGGGGCGTAACTGTGGGACTGGCTGTCGTGGAAGCGGTCAGACAGTTGCCGGGCCAGGGCATACTGTCCACCGCCCTGCAGGTGCAACAGCGTGTCGGGTAGCACTGCTCCAACCAGGTAAGCAGACTGCTGTTCTTCCAGCAGTTGGCGGGTGGCCCTGTCAAGCGGCAGGCGTTGTTTGGCTGCTGAGGCCAACCACCAGTGCACGATCTCCTTAGGCATGTCGGTCTAGCGGCGGCGACCAGATGCTGATCCGGTTGCGTCCCTCTACTTTGGCCTGGTACAGGGCCTGATCGGCGGCTTCAAGCAGGTTGGCGCTGCTGGTCGTGCGTCCGGGCTGCAGGGTGGCCACGCCGATGCTGACCGTGATATGCGCTTCGGTCAGGGCGCCAGCATGGGGAACCCCCAGGTTGGCAACCGCCTGCAGCATCTTGCTGGCCACCAACTGGGCGCCAGCCGCGTCGGTCTCAGGCAGTAGGGCAACAAACTCTTCACCGCCATACCGGGCCAGCAGGTCGCCCGGACGTTCCAGTGTCTGAAGCAGGGAGGCGCTGACCGCCTTCAGGCAGTCGTCACCGGCCAGGTGGCCGTAGGTGTCGTTATAACTTTTGAAATGGTCGATGTCGGCCATCAGCAATGAAATAGGCTTGCGAGAACGCTGGCAGCGACGCCATTCCCGGTCGGTGCAGGTATCCAGCGCCCGACGGTTGGGGATGCCGGTCAGGCCGTCAAGGTTGGACAGGCGGGCCAACAGGTCCCGCTGGCGCTTCAGCTCAATCTGGTTACGCACCCGCAGGCGAACCACGGCAGGGTTGAACGGTTTGGTGATATAGTCCACCGCCCCCAGTTCCAGCCCAACCACTTCGTCTTCCTGTTGCCGCATGGACGTGACGAAGATGATCGGAATATCCTGGACCTGGGCGTTGGCCTTAAGTGCCCGGCAAACCTCGTAGCCGTCCATGTCCGGCATGATCACATCCAGAATGACCAGGTCCGGCGGCGCCTGCGTGACCATGCGCAGTGCCTCGGCGCCGCTGGTGGCGAAAAACAGGCGGTAATCGTCTTTTAAGGTTTCATTGAGCACCTGAATATTGGTGGGTGCATCGTCCACCAGGAGAATCATCAGTTGGCTGTCATGACAGATGGTCACTCAGTTGCCTCCGTGAGTGTGATGGTGCGTTGCGTAGCCAGTTGTTCCAGCAGCTGCAGCGCCTGTTGGTAGTCGAGGCGGTCAACCGCCTCGCCCAGGCTTGCAACAATCGTGCGTTCCTCTGGTTCTGTTAAACGTTGGCGCAGCTGCGCGAGGACTTCCAATGCCTGCAGATCGTTGGAGCGCAACAGCTGGGCCAGCAGCTGCATCTGATCGGCCAGGCTGTCCGGCGTTGTCTCGCTGCCTGCTGCTGCTGACGGCAGTGTGATGGCGTTAAGCAGCTCGGCAGCGCTGCATACTTGCAGCAACGCTTGTTCAAAAGGCGCCAGCTGCCGTGTTGCGCCGTCCCGGTCCCCTTGTTTGAGGGCATCCTCAAGCTGTGCGGCGCGCTGCTGTAGTTCCAAGGCAGCCAGATTGCCGGCAACGCCTTTGAGCCCGTGGGCCAGGCGGGCTGCTGCCGCCAGATCTGCCTCCAGGAGCAGCTGCTTAATCTCCTTGGCGGTGGCGTGGTGTTCGTGGGCGAACAGTCTGATCAGGCGAACTAGCAATTGACGGTTGTGGTTGACCCGTTCCAGCAGCGCATCGAGGTCGATGCCGGGCAGACTGTCGGGCAGCGCGGCGATATCCTGATCGGCCAAGCTGCCCAGCAGCGTCGTGCCGGCCGGCCGGTCACCGCTGCCGGGGCCGATATACTGTTCCAGCAGGGTGAAGAGGGCCTTGATATCCAACGGCTTGGGCAGGTGACCATTCATACCCGCTTCCAGGCAGCGCAGCCGTTCTTCGTCAAAGACGTGGGCGGTCATGGCAAAGATCGGTAGCTGCTCACTGGAGAACCGTTCACGAATCCGCCGCGTTGTCTCGTAGCCGTCCATCACCGGCATCTGGATATCCATCAGGATGGCGTCCAGGCTGTCGCCGTGGTCAGCTACCAACCGCAGCGCTTCCTCACCGTTACGTGCTGTTTCAACGCTAGCGCCGGCGCACTCCAAAAGCTCACGGGCGATCTGCAGATTGATCTGCTGGTCTTCCACCACCAGCAGGCGGCTGCCGCGCAGACTCTGTTGCCGTTGGGCCAGCGGCGTTCGCACAGCTCTGACAGCCGTGCGCGGCTGGCGGCTGCCCAATTCGAAGAGTGCGCTGAAGGTGAAGGTGCTGCCGCTGCCGGGGCTGCTCTGTACCGTAATCTCGCCCCCCATCATCTCCACCAGCCGTTTGCAGATGGAGAGTCCCAGGCCAGTCCCGCCGTGGAGGCGGGTGGTTGAGCTGTCGGCCTGGGTGAAGGGGCGGTAGAGTTGAGCAAGCGTTGCCTCATCCATGCCGATGCCGCTGTCCTGCACCGAGAAGTGCAGCACTGTCGTGCGCGGCTCACAGTGTGCGGGGCCACGGCTGATCCGCAGCGTGATCTGTCCCTGTTCGGTAAACTTGATGGCGTTGGACAGCAGGTTGATCAGGATCTGCTCCAGCCGTAACGGGTCGCCCTGCAGGCTCTCCGGTACCCCTTCGGCGATCACCGCGGTGAGGCTCAACCCTTTTTCCTTCGCCTGTACCTTGGCCAGGCCCATCACCCGGTCCAGCACCTCACCCAGCAGGAAAGGGGTCTGTTCGATGCGTAATTTACCGGCCTCCAGCTTGGAAAAATCCAGGATGTCGTTGATCACACCCAGCAGGTGGTGGGCTGAGCCGTTGATGAGCTGCAGGTACTCATGCTGTTTGGTGGAGAGCTCAGTCTGCAGCGCCAGGTGAGCCAGCCCGAGGATGGCGTTCATCGGTGTGCGAATCTCGTGGCTCATGTTGGCCAAAAACTCACTTTTGGCGGCGTTGGCAGCCTCGGCTCGCTCTTTTGCCTGCTGCAGGCTGGTGTTGAGTACCGTCAACTGTTCGGTGCGCGCTGCCACACGTTTTTCCAGCTCTTCGTTGTTCTGACGCAGCTCCTCGTTGGCATGTTTCAGATCATGCTCGGCCCGCAGCTTTTCGGTGATGTCGATCGAGAGCACGGCGACGCACTCAACGGCGCCGTCCCTGCCAGTGACTGGATTGATGTGATTTTCGAACTGCCAGAGGTCGCGGGTGTCATTGAATACCAACGGCAGGCCGGTACGGAAGACCTCGTCCACCTTCGCACGCCGTTGTTGGGCTGATTCGGCTGAAGACAGCGAGAAGATGTCGCAGCCGATCAGCTGCTCAACGCCTTTGTTGAGGCGTTGAGCACAGACCCGATTGGCCGACAGCACCGTGCCGCTGCGATTCAGCAGACAGAGGGATTCGGGGTTCGCGTCCAACAGGGTGCGCAGGGTCCGTTGGCTCTGTTCCAGCTCCTGACGGGAGCTGTGCTGCTCGGTAATATCACTGCCGATGCTGGTGGTGCCGGTAATGGTCCCGCTGCTGTCGCGGTTTAGGGTGTTGTTCCAGGCCACCAGTCGGCGCGAACCGTTCTTGGTGAGAATCTCGTTTTCGTAATGGGGGACGATCTGGCCGTGTTGCATGATCTGGCTGAAGAGCTGTCGCACCGGCTCCGGTTCGGGGATCGACAGGTCGAACCAGTTTTTGCCGATCACCTCGTGACGCTTGCGCCCGGTCACGTCCAGCAAGTACTCGTTGCAATAGCTGACCGCACCGTTTCGGTCGAGGCTGACCGCCAGCATCTGCAGGTTCTCAAGCAGTTCCTTCAGGCGCAGCTCTGATTCCCGTGTCTGCTCTTCTGTTCGCTGCCGCGCCTCGGCCATACTGTTAAAGGCGTGGTACAGCTGGCCTAGTTCGCCCGGCGGGGCCGCGGTGAGACGCAGTCCGAGGTGCCCCTTGGTCAGCGAGTTGAGCGCCTCCCGCAGCTGGCGTATCGGCCGCGCCAGAGTGCGATAGAGCAGCAGCGAACAGCAGATTGGCCACGCCAGGGCCGTTGCCAGCAACAACAGGTTCAGCCGGTTGCTGCGCTGGTGCGCTGTGAGTAGTACGCGGTGGTAGTATGCGGAGAGTGTTTCGCTGGCCTTGAGCAACTGCCGTAACTCTTGGGTGAGTTGGGTGGCCTGGCGGTTGGTGAGGGTGGTGCTGCCGCTGCGGCGAATCTGCTCGACCTGTTTGCCGAGCAGCTCAGGAGCTGCTGTCAGCGTATCAAGCGCCAAACGTTCTTCGGGATCGCCGAAAAGGGGCGGGTTCGGCTTGGAGAGGGTGTCAACCCGATTGCGGGCCGCCTGCAGCTGGTATTGGGCTGTCTTGCCAGGCGGTGGCTCCTGCAGGAACAGGATAAAGTCGTTCAGCTCGCCTGTCAGTCGTGCGCTGCTGTCTGTCCCGTGCGACACCAGGCCGGATATCTGGCGCAGCTCGATCAGGCTCCACAAAGCGCCGCCGGCGCAGAACAGGGGCACCAGGACCAACAGAAACAGCTGTGTGCGTAGAGTCATAATAGTGATCCGCTACGATTCGACAGGGATACCGACTGTTTGCGTAGTATACCCAAATTAGCTGGATCGGCAAGCGGACGATACGACTTCTTGCAGCTACTTTCCGAATCGTTGTAACATTACGTATGGATTTTTCATTACCCTTAGCAGACATCTCCCGACGCCTTAACCGGCCTGATACCGCTCATACCGCCATGTCCGGCGACCAGAAACCGGCCGCCGTGGCTCTGATCCTGCGCGAAAAAGCCAGCGCGATGGAGTTGCTCTTTATCGAGCGAGCCCGTCATCCCCGCGATCCCTGGTCTGGCAACATCGGCCTGCCGGGTGGTCGGATGGACCCCCGTGATGCTGATCTGCGCCAGACTGCCGAGCGGGAAACCATGGAAGAGGTGGGGATCGATCTGGCAACCGCGGTCTGCCTGGGGCGGCTGTCCGATGTGGTGGGCGCCAACCTGCCGGTGCGGGTGTCCTGTTTTGTCTATCATCTGCTGCAGCCCGTACAGCCGGTGCTTTCCCATGAAATACATGACGCCTTCTGGTTTGGGCTGGAGGAGTTGTGGCAGCCGCAGCGCCAGGTAACTGCGGCGGTTCATTTCGGCGGGCGCTCTCTTGAGGCGCCGGCTATTCAGCTGCATCCTCAGCGGCCAGTGCTGTGGGGCATCACCTACCGTCTGCTGTCGCAGTTCCGTCAGGTGCTTATGTCCGGCAAACAACAGCCGCTGCCCTCTACCTTGCCCCTGTAAGCGATAGGCCACTCCCTTCTGTTCCCCTTCAGTCTGTCCGTTCCTGTTGCTGTGCCTTTATCTGTTACACCGGCTGCTGCAGCGGGATTGCGGACAGGTACCCGCAGGTTTGCTCGTTTGAGCGACAATAGTACGTTTTGTGATAATGATTTCGGCTGGTTTTTAGCAGCAGAAATTAAATATGTTGATATTTCCAAAATAACGTTATAGAAATGTCCGGATTTGAATAGTGTAAACATCGAGCTAGATGTAACAGCCTGTATTCATACTTAAATTTTGTTTTGTTGAATTAAACATTATGTTGCCGAGTGCAGAATTGCATGCTTCACGGCTCCCGTTGAAGCGCCTTCTGTAAGGTCTGCCGGCATCATCGTCTGGAACTGCAGTAACGCAGGAGCATACGTTCAACCGAAAGGAGGAAGGCTCGAGGTTATCGTGTAGTTGTTTTCAACGTATGAAAAGAAACAAGAAAGGATGAACATCATGGCGGAAAAAACGTATGATTGGGCAGCGATAGCTAAAAATCCCAAGTTTATCGAACTGCACCACAAAAAGACGGCCTTCCTTTTTGGCTGGTGGATCTTCTCCACGGTTTACTACTTCCTGTTGCCGATCGGTGCAGCCTACGCCCCTGGTCTTTTCAAGATCCAGATCATGGGTCGCATCAACTTCGGCTACATCTTTGCGTTGTCGCAGTTTTTTGTCTCCTGGGGCCTGGCCATGTACTATGCCCATGTTGCCAACAAAGATTTCGACCGTCTGACCAGAGAACTGGTCAATGAACTTCAATAGGAGGTGATATCA
>DIKW01000107.1 GCA_002424705.1 Geobacter sp. UBA5608 | reverse complement strand
TACGGATCATGGTGGCCTGCCCCGACGGGCTGACCGTCTGGGCCGACCCGGATCGCTTGAGCCAGATCCTGATCAACCTGCTGACCAACGCCATCAAGGCGCTGCCCGAAGAGGGCCGAATCGAACTGCGGGCCACGGAGACCGAGCAGACCACCATCATCGAGCTGAGCGACAACGGCCACGGTATCCCGCCAGAGCTGTTGCCGCATATCTTTGAACGTTTTTACAAAGGGGAGCAGGGCGGCCTGGGACTTGGCCTGGCCATTGTCCGCGAACTGGTGACGGCCCACAACGGCACCATCGAGGTTGCCAGCGAACCCGGGCGCGGCACCAGCTTCACCCTGCGCCTGCCCAGACGCACCAAGGAGTAGACCATGTCGATGAGCGAAGAACTGATCAGCTGGAGCTGGGAGCAGAAATGCCGCAAGGCGGTGTCGGCCCTGGAGACCAACGGCTTCACCGCCGTCTACTGTGCAGCCCCCCATGAGGCTGCCGTCTATATCCTGCAACAGGCGGCCGATGCACAATCAGTCGGCTTCGGCGGCTCGATGACCATCGCCGGGCTGGGGGTGGAGAAGGAACTGGCGGCCGCCGGCAAGGAGATTCTCAACCACGGCGATCCATCACTTTCACCGGAAGAGAAACAGATCATCCTGCGCCGGGAACTGACCTGCGACCTGTTTCTGTGCAGCACTAACGCGCTGACACTGCGGGGTGAGCTGGTCAACATCGACGGCGTCGGCAACCGGGTGGGCGCCATGCAGTTCGGTCCCCGCAAAGTGATCGTGGTGGCCGGTCGCAACAAGCTGGTGGACGGCAGCGTGCAGGAGGCGATCCAGCGGGTCAAGACCTGGGCCGCACCGCCCAACAGCAGACGACTCAAGGCCAAGACCCCCTGCGCCAGCACCGGCTTCTGCAGCAACTGCAACTCACCGGAGCGGATCTGCCGGGTGACCACCATCATCGATCGCAAGCCGCGTCTGACCGACCTGCACGTCGTGGTGGTCAATGCCGAGCTGGGTTTTTAGTCACCAAAGCCAGATGCTGAACGCAGTCCGCAAACTGGGCAACGCACTGCTGGACCTGGCCCTGCCGCCCCGCTGCCACCTCTGCCGCTGCTTTATCCCAGAGGCTGGGCCGTTGCATCTCTGCCCAGCCTGTCACGACCAGCTGCCGTTTTTGTCGTCGCCCTGCTGCAGCGTCTGCGGACGTCCCTTTGATGGTGCCGGCAACGACCACCCCTGCGGCGCCTGCCTGCGCAACCCGCCACCGTGGGAGTCGGCACGGGCGGCCCTGGCCTACGACGACGGTTGCCGCGACCTGATCCATGCCTTCAAGTACCGTCACCGGTTTCATCTGCGCCGTCCCTTGGCGCTGCTGACCGCCCAACGCCTTGCTGATTACGCAGCCAACGCCCAGGCAGATCTGCTGTCGCCGGTTCCGCTGCATCCCCGCAGGCTGCGCCAGCGTGGCTTCAACCAGTCGCTGCTGCTGGCGGAGGTTCTTGAAAGAGAGTGGCAGCTGCCGCTGCAGCGACAACTGCTGCACCGCATCCGTTACACCACCTCCCAGACCGAGCTGTCCGCAGAGCAACGGGCGACCAACCTGCGTGGCGCGTTTTGTGTGCCTGATCCTTGGCTTATCAATGGAAAGCGGGTGCTGCTGGTGGATGATGTCTTTACCACCGGCGCCACCCTGGCCGAATGCTCATGCTGTCTGCTGCAGGCCGGAGCCGCTGCGGTCCTGTGCGTCACGGTGGCTCGCGCGCCGCTCTCCTGTCCATGATGTGCCCTACCCGTTCAGTGGAATAGCCGCCAGCGCACCGGTTATTTTCTTGACAACGTCACTGTTGTATCCTATATCAGACCGGTAATCACAGACTTAGCGACGCACCAGGAGGGTTACATGCGGTTGTCAACCAAGAGCCGGTACGGCCTGCGGGCACTGTTCGATATCGCCTACAACGGCAACGGTTCGCCGGCCCAGATTCAGGACATCTCCCGCCGTCAGGAAATATCCCCCCGCTATCTGGAGCAGATCTTTCAGAGCCTGAAACGAGCCGGCATCCTCAAGAGCAAACGCGGCCCCCAAGGCGGCTACGCCCTGGCCAAAAAGCCGGAGCAGATCACCGTACTGGAGATCATCAAGGCCACTGAGCAGGATGTGCTGATGGTGGATTGTGGTGGTGAGGGTAAAAAGCGTCGTCGCAAAAACGAATGTCCCTTTGAGGGCAACTGCGTCACCCAGACTGTCTGGAAGGACGCCAACGACCTGCTGTCGGAACTGTTCGGCAAGATGACCCTGCAGACCCTTTGCCAGCGTGGCCAGGATATGGGCGTCAAAAAGGAGCAGGACCACCGCTTCATGTATTACATCTAACCCTAACCCAAGTAAGCAGGTCCCCATGCACGCACCGATCGACTCCTGCATACAGGCCATCGGCAACACCCGCCTGGTACGCCTGAACAAGCTCACCCAACCGGGCATGGCTGCCATCTATGCCAAATTAGAGGCCGGCAACCCCGGCGGCAGCGTCAAAGACCGGATCGCCCTGGCGATGATCGAAACGGCCGAGGCCGACGGCTGCCTGAAGCCCGGCGCCACCGTGGTGGAGCCGACCAGCGGCAATACCGGCATCGGCCTGGCCCTGGTCTGCGCCGTCAAGGGCTATCGCCTGATCTTGACCATGCCGGAGACCATGTCTCTGGAGCGTCGACGGCTGCTGGCCGCCTACGGCGCCGAACTGGTGCTGACCCCCGGCAGCCTGGGAATGAAAGGAGCAGTGCAACGGGCTGAGGAGATCGCCGCCGAACGACGCTGCCTGCTACCCCAGCAGTTCAAGAATCCGGCCAATCCCGAGGTTCACCGCCGCACCACCGGACCGGAGATCATCCGCGCCATGGCCGAGAAAAGCATCGACGGCTTTGTGGCCGGGGTCGGCACCGGCGGCACTATCACCGGTACCGGCGAGATGCTGCGTCAACACAATCCCGCCATCCGGATTGCAGCTGTCGAGCCAGCCGATTCGCCGGTCCTGTCCGGTGGTCAGCCTGCCCCGCACAAGATTCAAGGAATCGGCGCCGGCTTCGTACCGGATGTGCTGAACACCAGCATCTACGATGAGATCATCACCGTCACCAACGAGGAAGCCTTTGAACATGCCAGGCGACTGGCGCGCGAGGAGGGAATTCTGGCAGGGATTTCCTGCGGCGCCGCCCTGAGCGGGGCTCTGCAGCTGGCAAAACGACTGGGCAGCGGCAAGAATCTGGTGGTGGTGTTGCCCGATACCGGTGAACGCTATCTGTCCACCGGCGTGTTCGACTAACCTGACAGCCAGACCATTACACACAAAAAACGCCCTTAGCTGGGCGTTTTTGCATTCCGGAGCCGTTTTCCATGCAGCACTATCAGCAGCTGATCAACCACCTACAGAGCATGAGCCCGTTGGCAGTGGCCTTTTCCGGCGGCGTCGACTCGACCCTGCTGGTAAAGGCAGCCCATGATGCCCTGGGGGACCGGGCCATTGCCATCACCATCAACGGGCCGATGCAGTTGCGAGGAGAACTGAACGCGGCCCGTGAGCTGGCACAGCAGATCGGCATCCGGCAGATCGAACTGCAGCTGGACTGGTCAGAGTTGCCGGAACTGCATACCAATCCGCCTGATCGTTGCTATCGCTGCAAGCATACGCTTCTGTCACGCTGCCGTCTGCAGCTGTCCACCATCGCTGCAGCAGGCGGCACCTGGAACCTGACCGACGGCAGCAATCTGGACGATCTGCAGGCCCATCGCCCCGGCCGTCGCGCCCTGCAGGAGCTGGCGGTAGGTTCGCCGCTGGCCGAACTCGGGTTCGACAAGGCTGAGATTCGCTCCGTAAGCCGTCAACTGGGCTTACCCGGCTGGGACAAACCGGCCCAGAGCTGCCTGCTGACCCGTTTTCCCCATGCGGTGCCGCTCACCGCGGCAGACCTGAAACGGGTCGAAGCCTGCGAAGAAGGACTGCAGATGCTGGGGTTACGGCTGGCACGCGCCCGTTGTCTCGCTGATACAGTCCGGTTGGAGCTTGGCCAGCAGGAGTTGGCTGCCGTAACTGCCAGTCCGCTGCTCCGCAAAAACATTGAAACGATATGCGCCGCGGCAGGTTTTACCGAGCTGGTCATCGATCCGGCCGGCTACCGCAGCGGCAGCATGGATTAAAACTGATACATCACCAGCAGCCCGCCGCCGGCCGCCGGACTGGCGTCCGACAACCCGACCAGGCCATACAGCTCCCAGGCCACCCGTCGCGACTGCAGGAAGTTGAGCTTCAGCCGTCCTTCGAGCGGAGCATCGCCGCCGTCAACTCTGGTAGTCGAGCCTTTGGCGAACAGTGACATGAACAGCCGGTCACCGAGCTGCACACCGCCGCCAGCGGTGTAGGTGAGGTAGTTCTTGCCCTGGTAGTCGCTGGTGCTGTCCTGCAGGATATAGGCGCCATCCACAAACAGCTGAACATCACCCAACCACTTGGAGAGCGACAGCCCCGGTCCAGCCTCGAAGGTACCGGTGCCCAGACCGCTCGTATCATCGCCGGTGGGCAGCTTCAGGTACAGATTGGGACGGATACGGGGCAGCCAGCCTTCCTCGTCCTGCTGTACGGTCCAGCCTGCGCTCAGGTTGATGTCCCCCAGACCGGCCTCACTACTGGTGCTGCTGCTGGAAGACAGACTGACGCTGGCGTTGCGTCGCCGCCCCATACCGCCTGATTGGGTAACCACCACGCCGCTGGATGAGCGACTGCTAAGATAAACCAGTGGCAGCTCCAGGGTCAGATCGATATCCTGGCGGGGGTTCATGGCCAGCAGGACCGGTACCGTGACCAGGGTGGCATCGGCATTGATGCCATAATCGCCATGGGTTACCTCAAAGCCGCTGCCCATGGCCATGCTGACCCCCTGCTGCAGGCGGTGCTCACTGTCGTCACCCCATACAGCTGAAGCAGTCATTACGGCAAGCACCGTGCAGACCAACTTGAACCGCTTCATCCCACCCGACCTGCGTTGTACCATCTGCATGCCTGTCACCATCCCACTGTTGTCATTATACCAGGGTCTATCGACCCCGGCGGCCAGCAGAACCGCCCTGCTGATTCTGTTGATTTTGCTGTTGCCCCGTGTTCAGTCGCGGGCCACCGGACCACAGCGGGCGGCCCGTGTCGGAACGTACGGACAACTGGCCCCCATCGGGCAGACTGATCCACTGGGTGATCAGGTAGCTATGGCCATCCTTGCCTTGGGCGCGGGACCCCCGCACCGTCACCGTGTCACCCACCTTCCAGCCCAGATCATCATTCTGCAGGTACCAGCGGGGGCCCAGCACCACGATAAAACGATCACTGGCCACTGCCAGCCCGATAGTCACCGGGTCGCTATCGGCAGCGGGTAGAGCCGCAACACGGCCGGTTATCGTTACCACCGTGTTGCGGTCGTACCCCTGGCTGAGATTCAGTCCGGCCCGCCCCGCAGGGGCATCATCGCCAAACAGCCAGCCGGCATGCCCTGAAACCGGCATCAGGACCAGCACTGACACCATCAGGCACAGGTATATGCTATGCAGGAAACATTTGCGCAACATCTCTTCCTCGTGCTCGTAAATGGTCCGTCAAACTACTGCTTGGCAGGGCTGCCAAAGCCGGTGCCGTCTTGCGGACGCACACCGGTACCGGTGCCGTCGCCAGGGCCCAGTTGACGCATCTGGCCTTGACCGGCACCTTGACGGGTTGCAGCCCCTGTACCGCTACCATCATGCAGCTGCTGCTGGGACTTGACCCGCTCCTGAACCTGCTCGCGCTTCTGCTGCTTGATGCGGTTCTGGTCGCCACTGCCGTCTCTCAGCTGGCTGCCCTGGCCGCCGCCACTCATCCGGGCACCGCCAGCCATGCCGCCGCCACCACGGGCAAAGGACTCGCCACCAAAGGCCACTACTGTCACAACCACCGCCGCCGCCATCATCATGGTTCTTGTTTTCATACCTACTTCCTCCTCGTCGGTTGAATGTCAGAGCACCTGCTCGTCATTCACCAGAAATACAGTAACCGTGCCAAGCGGTATGAAAGGGACGCAATATGCGATTATCACTATAAATGCATAGTGTTTTCAGCACAAGCAGCATCCCCGAAATGTGCAATTTTTGCACACGTGTCGTGCAAACCTGCGCTGCGGATCAGGGTTCAACCAAACCGTATTCCTTCAAACGGTACTGCAGTGTGCGCCGTGAAATCCCCAGTTGTTCCGCTGCCAAGCGTCGATTATTTCCACAGCTTTCGAGCGTCTGCAGGATCATGGCCCGCTCCCGTTCACGCAGGCTGCCGGCCTCACCGCCATCACTTCCTGAACCCAGCATACGCATAGTGTCGGGCAGATCGGCCAGCGTGATCTCTCCTTTGCACAGAATCACCGCCCGCTCGATCACGTTGCGCAGTTCACGTATGTTGCCGGGCCAGTGGTACTGCAGCAGCTTGGTCATGGCAGCCGGTTCGATCCCCCGCACGGCGCGGCCGGTCTGCACAACGGCCTGGCTCAGCAGGAAATCGACCAAAAGCGGCAGCCCGTCTTTTCTCTCGCGCAGGGCAGGCAAGCGGATCGGAAAGACGTTCAGGCGGTAGTAAAGATCTTCGCGGAAGCGACGTGATCGCACCTCTTCGGCCAG
>DIKW01000092.1:1119-4069 GCA_002424705.1 Geobacter sp. UBA5608 | reverse complement strand
AGGAGTTAAGCCGCGACCAGGGATAGTCACGCAGATGCTCCTGCAACTCCTCCTGCCGGTAGCGGTTGAGCCGTGCCGCGGCCAGCACCGTCACCAGCAGGATCGGCAGGGTGAAGATGAAGATGCCGGTTACGGCCATCAGCGGCTCACCGATCCAGAAGGTGACCGTCCAGATGAAGATCAGCACCGACAGGTAGAGGATCGGCCCTAAGAGTGAACGAAACGGCAGGTGGATGATACCGGCTGGTCGCTCCGTTTCCTGTTTTCGATCGATCCACTGGAAGGCGGCCACCAGCACGAAACTGGTCAGCAGCCAGCCGGCGTAGTTGGAGAGCGGAACACCAAAATGAACCCCCTCCTCCCGGTAGCCGTAGATCTGCCCCAGGAACCAGCGATGGCCCTGATGGGAGGTGGGATCGATGATGATGTCCAGAAAGGTCTGCAGAAAGGCTCCCAGCACCAGGGCCGCCCGGGAGCTGCGGATGGCGCGGGTCTCCAGGGTGATCAGGTCGTAGCCTTTGGTGGCCAGCGGCGAGAGGATGAAGAGTGCCGTACTGTAGCTGCAGTAGGTCAGAAAGACGTAGGAGAGTGAATCAAAGAACGGCACCCCCCAGATCCACAACTCTTTGTGGCTGGTGGTGTCGATATAGTAGTACCAGCCATAGGGAAATCCGGTGCTGATGGAGAGTTTCTCAGAGGCGAAGGCGATCAGGTAGCCTGCCACCGTGAAAGCCAGGGTCTTCCGCCAGCCCACATGGGGCACGCAGGCCAGCAGGAAGGCCCCGAAAAAGGCGAACACGTAGGGCCGCATGGTGATGGTGCCGATGGCGATATCCAGCATCTGCTAGCTCTGGCTGACCGCCAGCGCCTGATCGATATCGGCGATGATGTCCTCTACGTTCTCAATCCCCACCGAGAGCCGGATCAGGTCCGGCGCCACGCCGGACGAGATCTGCTGCTCCTCGGACAGCTGACGGTGGGTGGTGCTGGCCGGGTGCAGCACGCAGGAGCGGGCATCGCCCACATGCACCACCAGCGCAATCAGCTTGGTGGCCTCCATGAACTTCTTGCCGGCCTCGGCGCCGCCCTTGATACCGAAGGTCAGCACACCGCTGCAGCCCTTGGGCAGATACTTCTGGGCCCGCTCGTGGCTGGGGTGGCTGGCAAGGCCGGGGTAGCAGACCCAGGAGACGCTCGTGTGGGTCTCGAGGAATTTGGCCACCGCCAGGGCGTTTTCACTGTGGCGCTGCATTCTGAGCGGCAGGGTATGCAGGCCGTGATTAAACAGGAATGAGTTGAACGGTGAAGGGGTCATGCCCATATCGCGCATCAGCTGCACCCGGGCCTTGATGATGTAGGCCAGCGGGCCGAAACTTTTGACGTACTGCATGCCGTGGTAGCTGGCGTCCGGCTCCACCAGCTCAGGAAATTTACCGTTATCCCAGTTAAAGGTGCCGCCATCCACAATCACGCCGCCCAGACTGGTGGCGTGGCCATCAATATACTTGGTGGCTGAATGGACCACAATGCTGGCCCCCAGTTCAAAGGGGCGGCAGAGATAGGGGGTAGCCATGGTGTTATCGATCACCAGCGGCACCTGTTGCGCCTTGGCCACGCTGGCAAATTTCTCAAAATCCAGCACGTTCATACCGGGGTTACCGATGGTTTCGGCATACAGGGCGCGGGTGGTGGGCCGGAAGGCAGCGGCAATCTCCTCTGCCGGGGCATCGGGATTGACAAAGGTGACCTCGATTCCCAGCTTGGGCAGGGTGGAGGAAAACAGATTGTAGGTGCCGCCATAGAGCGTGCTGGCGGATACAATATGCTGGCCGGCCTGGCAGATATTCAACATGGCCAGGGTAATGGCAGCCTGGCCGGATGAGGTGGCCAGGGCGCCGACGCCCCCCTCCATCTGGGCGATCTTCTGCTCAAAGGCATCGTTGGTCGGGTTGGCCATCCGGGTATAAAAGAAGCCGGGCTCCTCCAGATCGAACAATTTGGTGACATGCTCGGCGCTGTCGTATTTGAAGGTGGTACTCTGTACGATCGGCATGATGCGGGCCTCGCCCGACTTGGGCTCGTAACCGCCCTGCACCGCCACTGTTTCGATCTTCCAGTTCTTGTTCATAGCTACAGCCTCCTCAACGAGGGATAAGGTTCAAGGAACAGGTGCGCATTATGCCGGGTCAGGCAGCAGGGGTCAAGGGGCATCGGTTTTACAGAACTATTACACCACCGCCAACAACATCTTGCTATGGTAGCAGGGTAGCATCATCACAGCAGGAGGCTCCACCATGACCAAACCGTTAACCATCGGCAAGCATACCGTACGCTATCCCCTGATCCAGGGCGGCATGGGGGTCCGCATCTCCGGCGGCAATCTGGCCGGCCATGTGGCCAAGGCCGGCGGCGTCGGCCTGGTGGCGGCGGCCGGTATCGCCCTGAATAGCGACCACTACACCGGCACCAACTATTTCCAGGCCGAGCTGCGGGCCTTTCAGACCGAGCTCAAAAAGGCCCGCGCCATTGCGCCGGACGGCATCATCGGCGTCAACGTAATGGTGGCCCTGTCCGATTACGAGGCGCTGGTCAAGGCGGCCGTTGATGCCGGGGCCCAGGTGGTGGTCTGCGGAGCCGGACTGCCGCTGTCGCTGCCCGAATTGACCGCCCACGCACCGGATGTGGCCCTGGTGCCGATCGCCTCGTCACTGCGGGCGGCCCAGCTGATCGCCCGCACCTGGGAGAAGCGTTACCACCGCCTGCCCGATGCCGTGGTGGTCGAAGACCCGGACACCGCCGGCGGCCACCTCGGTGAAAAGCTGGAAAACATCGGCACCGGCGACTACGACCAGTACGGTACCATCCGGGCCATCAAGCAGTTCTTCCATGACGAATACCACACCGATATTCCGGTGATCGCCGCCGGCGGCATCTGGGACCGGGCCGATCT
>DIKW01000092.1:0-1022 GCA_002424705.1 Geobacter sp. UBA5608 | reverse complement strand
ATCGGCCTGCTGATGTCACCGGCCGGCCTGCCGGGTCGCGCCATCCTGAGCAACACCCCCAACATCCGCCAGTACGACCTGGACCAGCACACCGTCTGCCGGATGGGCTGTCTCAAGAAGTGTACCTACAAAGAATCCGGCGAGCGGTTCTGTATCGTCACTGCCCTGGACCGCGCCCAGCGGGGCGACGTGCAGACCGGCCTGGTATTCTGCGGCACCAACGCCTGGAAGGCCGACAAGATCACCACCGTCCAGGCCATCTTTGATGAGCTGTTCGGGGAACAGCAGCCACTCAAAGAGGCGGCCTGATCATCATCCGCACCGCAATGCAAGCCGGGGTACGCACCATAGGTACCCCGGCTTGCTTTTTGCCACCTGTCATAGTACAAGTTCACCAATATCTAACAAATAAAGGAGTTACCGATGAGTGACTACGTTGTTGCCGACCTCTCCCTGGCCGAATGGGGCCGCAAGGAGATCAAGATAGCTGAGACCGAGATGCCCGGCCTGATGGCGATCCGCGAGGAATATGCCAAGGTTCAGCCGCTGAAAGGGGCCCGCATCACCGGCTCACTGCATATGACCATCCAGACCGCGGTGCTGATCGAGACCCTGACCGCCCTGGGGGCGGAGGTGCGCTGGGCCTCGTGTAACATCTTCTCCACCCAGGACCACGCCGCCGCCGCCATCGCCGCCGCCGGCACGCCGGTGTTCGCCATCAAGGGCGAGACCCTGGTCGACTACTGGGACTACACCCACCGCATCTTTGACTTCGGCGCCATGGGCACCGAGGGCGAAGGCCCCAACATGATCCTGGACGACGGCGGTGACGCCACGCTGCTGATGCACCTGGGCAAGCAGGCCGAGAAGGACCAGAGCGTGCTGGCCAACCCCGGCAGCGAAGAAGAGCGCATCCTGTTCGCCGCCATCAAGGCCAAGCTGGCCGAGGACAGCACCTGGTACAGCCGCAAGAGCGCTCAGATCCTGGGCGTGACCGAAGAGACCACCACCGGCGTGCACCG
>DIKW01000096.1:2546-3175 GCA_002424705.1 Geobacter sp. UBA5608 | reverse complement strand
CGATGACCCGGTCGGCCTGCATATCGCCGGTATCCTTGTTGAGGATGCAAGCCAGGTTGAGGACCGTGATCACTTTTTCCCGTAGTTTGATCATCCCCTCGATGGCATCCACGGCGTTGAGCGATTTCGTTACCTCCGGCAGGCGGATGATCTCGCGCACCTTGGCCACGTTGACCCCGTAGTGACACGGCACCAGATTGCCGTGATGGTCGTATTCGTCCACGCGGAATTCAACGATTTCAAGTTCGTTGGTATCGCTTTCCAGCAGGATGTTGGTCTGTTTAATCGCCATAAGGTCCGCTCCACTAGGGTGAGATAGTGCGGAAGTATAGCACAACTTGTCGGTTTGCAAAGAGGACAATTTAGGACCTGTTGCGGCATTGACAGGGATACCCCCCTGTGTTAGCGTCGCGCCCTACCACAAGCCTTGGAGAATGCAATGGTACTTCCTGATTTTACAACCTTTTGTCAGTTGGCGTCCTGCGGTAATCTGGTGCCGGTCTATCGTGAGATCATGGCCGATATGGACACACCGGTGACCGCCTTTCGCAAGATCGATGACGGCCGCTATTCGTTTCTGCTGGAGAGTATCGAGGGTGGCGAGAAGTGGGCCCGCTACTCTTTTCTGG
>DIKW01000096.1:1019-2493 GCA_002424705.1 Geobacter sp. UBA5608 | reverse complement strand
TCGAACAACGGGAGGTGGCCGATCCTACCACGGTGGTGCGGGATATCCTGAGCCAGTACCGGCCGGTGGAGGTGGCGGGCCTGCCCCGCTTTGTGGGTGGCGCCGTCGGTTACCTGGGCTATGACATGGTGCGTCATTTCGAACATCTGCCCAGTCAGCTGCCCGACAGCATTNNGCGCCTGGGACTCGCTGTTCATGATCACCGACAGCCTGCTGATCTTCGACAACGTCAAGCAGAAGATCCAGGTGGTGGCCACCGCACACCTGGATGGCAGCCTGTCGCTGGAAGAGGCCTACCAGCAGGCCGTTGCGCGGATCGACGGCCTGGTGGCCAAGCTGCGCAGTCCGCTGTCGGTCAGTGCCGTCACCCGGCCGGCCAGCGGCACGGTGGGCTTTAGCTCCAACATGACCCAGGCCGGCTTCGAGGCGGCGGTGGAACGCTGTAAGGAGTATGTGCGGGCCGGCGATATCATCCAGATCGTGTTGTCACAACGCTTCAGCGGTGACCTGACGGTTGACCCCTTTGATATCTACCGGGTGCTGCGCACCACCAACCCATCGCCCTACATGTTTTTCCTGCGCTGCGACGATACCACCGTGGTGGGGGCCTCGCCGGAGGTGATGGTGCGCAAGGAAGGGCGTAAGGTCGAGTTGCGGCCGATTGCCGGTACGCGCCCCCGCGGCGCCACGGTGGAAGCTGATGCCCAGCTGGCCGACGAGCTGCTGGCCGACCCCAAGGAACGGGCCGAACATGTCATGCTGGTGGACCTGGGTCGTAACGACCTGGGACGGGTCTGCCGCAGCGGCAGTGTCGAGGTCAGTGAGTTGATGGTGATCGAGCGCTACTCCCACGTGATGCATATCGTCTCCAACGTGCGCGGCGAACTGCTTGCGGATCACGATGCCTTTGATCTGGTGCGGGCCACCTTCCCGGCCGGCACCCTGTCCGGCGCCCCCAAGATCAGGGCCATGCAGATCATCGACGAACTGGAGCCGCTGCGTCGTGGCGTTTACGGCGGGGCCGTCGGCTACATCTCCTATTCGGGCAACATGGACCTGGCCATCGCCATCCGCACGCTGGTGGTCAAGGATGGCAAGGTACACCTGCAGGCCGGGGCCGGTATCGTGGCCGATTCCGATCCGACCGCCGAATGGCAGGAGACCGTCAACAAGGCTATGGCGGCGCGGCGGGCGATCGAGATTGCCGAGCAGGGACTGGAGTAACCGCTGAAAAAAGCTTGCATGTAGCCGCTTGCTGTGCTATTGGCTGAATACATTTTGTTCGTTGTCAGCAAAGTGGGCTCGCAAGGCCCACTTTTTTATTGGGGTACGCCTGTATGGCAGCATCTGTCGACATACCGCAACGGGTAACGGAACTGGCGCAACCGATCCTCGATTCACTCGGCCTTGAGCTGGTTGAACTGGAGTTCAGGGCCGCCGGCCGCACGCACGTCCTCTGTCTGTACATCGACAA
>DIKW01000096.1:0-892 GCA_002424705.1 Geobacter sp. UBA5608 | reverse complement strand
GACTTTGTCCGCTTTAGCGGCAGGTTGGCCCAGATCAAGACCGCTGAACTGTTTCAGGACGAGCAGGGCAACAAACGCAAGACCTTTCTGGGTACCCTGCAGGGGGTTGAAGGGGAACTGGTGCTGCTGCAGCTCAAAGAGGGGCAGCAGGCCCGCATACCGCTGGACAAGATCGCCAAGGCCCATCTGGCCTTTGAATTTTAACGCGCAACGCTCTTAGTTTATTCATTTGTAACAGGTAAGGAGATTCGTACCGTGGATACCAACGTCAACCTCAAGCAGGCCATCGAGCAGATCGTCAAGGAAAAGGGGATCGACCGTCAGGTGGTCGTGGAGGCGATGGAACAGGCAGTCCTGTCGGCCGCCAACAAGAAGTACCGCAATACCAGAAATCTTGAGGCCCACTTTAATCCGGAGACCGGCGAGGTGGAGCTGTTTGAATACGTGGTGGTGGTGGACGAGGTGCAGGATTCCTACACCGAGATATCGCTGGACGAGGCCCGTGAGATGGATCCGGAATGCGAGATCGGCGACGAGTTGGGGGAGAAGATCGACTCCGGCGATTTCGGCCGGATCGCTGCCCAGACTGCCAAACAGGTCATCATCCAGAAGGTGCGCGAGGCAGAGCGGGAGACCGTGTACAATGAGTACAAGGACCGCCAATGGGAGATCGTTACCGGTCAGGTGCGCCGTTTCGAGCGGGGCGACCTGCTGATCGACCTGGGCCGCGCCGAGGCGATCCTGCCCTCCAAGGAGCAGATGCCCCGTGAGGTCTACCGTCCCGGCGATCGTGTCCGTGCCATGATCATCGATGTAGGCATGACCACCAAGGGACCCCAGATCGTGCTCTCCCGTACCCATGGCCAGATGCTGGCCAAGCTGTTCGAGGCCG
>DIKW01000100.1 GCA_002424705.1 Geobacter sp. UBA5608 | reverse complement strand
GAGTAGCCGGTGCCGAAATCATCAATGGCTATCAGCACTCCGGCCCGGCGCAACTGCTGCAGCCGCTCCAGTGTCGCCTGAGCGGAATCGAGCATGACCCGCTCAGTGCATTCGCATTGCAGGCTGCTGTGGGGCAGGCCGCTGTCTTGCAGCGCATCCAGCACCAACTGATAGAAAGAATCCTCCTGGAGCTGACGCGCCGAGACGTTTACCGAAACCCGTAGCGGAATGCCGGACGTCTCGCGCCAGAGCGCCGTCTGCCGGCAGGCCTGCTGCATCACCCAGGCGCCAAGCTGGACGATCAGGCCGGTGTCCTCGGCCACCGGAATGAAAACATCGGGTCCAACCAGCCCCAGGGTCGGGTGCTGCCAGCGGACCAGCGCCTCCATACCCACCAGATGACGGCCCTGCAACTCGAAGATCGGTTGGTAACAGACAAAAAACTCGCCCCGTTCAAGTCCGCGAAGCAGCCCCGACCCCAGCAGGTTGCGTTCATCAACGCGCTGCTGCAGTGCAGTAGAAAAGCACTGGAAAGAATTTTCGCCCCGCTGGCGAGCCTGGTTCATAGCAAGATGGGCGTTGTGGAGCAGTGTCTCGACGGTTGCGCCATCGACAGGGTAGCAGGCGATGCCGATGCATGCTGCTGAAAGGGCTTCCTGCTCCCCCAGTGTTACCGGCATGGTCAGAACATCGATTAACTTTTGGGCAACGCAGCTGACATCGACCTCATCGTTGGGCAGTACCACCACGCACTCGTCTTTGTAGATACGGGCCAGGGTGTCACTTTCACGCAGGGCGGTCCGCAAACGATCGAATATGCGCCGGATCGCCTCTTCGCTGCGTCCATGGCCAAAGGTTTCCACCAACTGGTCAAAGCGGACCAGCGAGATGTAGAGCAGTGCAAGGGAGCGGGATTCGCGCTCCGCCAGGGCCAGCTGCTGCTGTAACCGATCACACAGCAGATTCCGGTTGGGAAGTCCGGTCACCGCATCATGATGGGCCAACTGCTCGATGGCCTTGGTGGCCCGACGGATGTCACTGACATCACGGGCAATGGCAATAATGCACTGCTCGCCGGCAAAAAGGATTTCACGGGCCGACAGCACCAGGGTAAGCTCGCTGCCATCACGGTGCCGGAAGACTGCTTCAAAATCTCTAATCGCAGCGTACTTGCCCAGCTCTTCCATAAAACGGGCTAATTCGGCCGGCTGTTGCCACAGCCGCAGCTCCTGAATGGTTCGTCCGGCCACCACAGGCTGACTGTGGCCTGCAAGACGGGCAAACCCTTGATTCACATACAGGATCACACCATCCCGCCGGCGGGTGATGGTAACGGCATCGGGAAACAGCTGCAGGGCGGTATGAAACAGGTCATGACTGTACTGTAGACGGCGGGTAAAACGGCTGATGGTTAAATAGAGCAACAGGGCCGACAGCAGGACAAAGACGCTGCCCTTAACCATCGATATCAGCGCAAAGCCGGTATCATCGTAGCTGTTTCCCAGCACCGCGTCCGACACGAAAATCCAGCAGACCCCAAGCACCAGGTAGCCCAACGAAATCCGCAACGGGCTCAGCGGCTGCCGGTCCACCGGGGGCGATGACTCAGGTATGGCGGTCATGACGGTGCCGGAGACCAGATACCACCATAGCCAGGCGCGGCTGCCGGAAGTCGTATGGTTTTACCCTGCGACGGATAGGCTGACGGCTCATCGTACTGGAACTGGTTCAGTTCGGTCTGCAACTCTGCCGAGATACCGGCCAGACGCTGCGACTCATCAGCAATGGCGCTGGTGGCCTGCAGGGTCTCCCGCAGCACGCTATCAATGGCGCAGATGTCGTTGCTGATCTGGTCCGAGGTGGCCGACAACTCCACCGTGGCGGTGGCGATCTGCTGGGTCATCTCCTGCAGCCCGTCCACGCTCTCGACAATGCTGTCCAGAGCGGCGCCGGCCTCCTCCGAATAGCGCACCCCCTGGCCGACCCGCGCCAGACTCTCCTGCATCGCGGTAACCGCCTTACCGGTGTCCTGCCGGATGCCGGACAGCTTGGCGCCGATCTCGACAGTTGCCTCTTCGGCCCGCCGCGACAGGTTGCGCACCTCGTTGGCCACCACAGCAAAGCCCAAGCCATGTTCACCGGCCCGCGCCGCTTCAATGGCGGCGTTTAACGCCAGCAAGGTGGTCTGGTCGGTAATCTCACGGATCGCCTCCACGATCTCGCCGATCTGCTGCGAACGCTCATGCAGACTGACGATGGTGACGCGGGTCTCCTCTACGGCCTGGGCGATGGCTTGCACCTCGGCAATCGTGCGGCTGACCACCGCTGCGCCGTTTTGAGCCGTTTGCCGTGCCTCGCCGGCTGATGTGGCGATCCGGGCGGTGTGATCCGCCACCTCGGCCACGGTCTGGGACAGTTCGGTACCGGCGGTGGCCACCTGACTGACCCGCTCGCTCTGCTCGCGCACCTGACCGGAGATAAGTCCCACCGTACCGGACAGCTCCTGAGAGGTGTCGGCCAAGGTGCCGGCCGTGCCGGCAATGGTCCCCACGATCCTGCGGATGGCCGCGATCAGGCTGTTGAAGGCGTTGATCGAGACGCCGATCTCATCGCTACGCTGTACTACCACGGATCGTCGCAGATCACGGCTTTCAGCGATCTCTTGAATCGAGCGTTGCAACAGTCCGAGCGGCTTGGCAATGATGCGGGACAGCAGCCAGTTCAGGAACAGGACCGTGGAACCGATCAGCAGGGCGCCTGTCAGCATCAACTGTACCCGTTGCCGAGAGGTGGCGCCCATCGCCTCGATCAGCTCCTGCTGTTCTTGGGTGGTGGCCTTGACCTGTGCCTCACTGTGACTGGCCTGCTGCTGGGTGACCTGTCTGATGGTGGCCACGGTGGCCTCCACCTGGGTCATACTGGCCAGCACGTTACGTTGTGCCGTGATGATCCGTGCCGTGGCCCCGCTGGCGCGGTCAGCACCGTTGCCGACCTGCTCAATGGCATCCACCACCATGCCGCCGCTCTTGACCGAGGTCACTTCAATCTCGGCCTGCTTCAGGTTTTTACGTATCCGGGCCTGTGCTGCGCCGATCTCATGGGCCAGCCGATCGATGTCAGCCGCGGTGGCTGCCAGCATCACCATGCGTGCCTTGGCATCCAGCAGACGCAGATCGACATGGATGCTGTCCACCGCTTCTACTGCAGCCAGCACCCGCTTGTTGATCTCCATGTCGCTTTCCACGCCGTTGCGATAGTTGCGCACCTTTTCGGCCAGACTGGCGCCGTCGGCGACGCCGGTCACGTTGCCGCCTGCCAAGGCCTGTTCAATATCCTTGGAGTAGGCCTGTGAACGGCGGGCCGCTGTCAGGCGCAATCCGGAAATCACCTCACGGATACCCTCCAGCGAGCCTTCGGCGGCCCTGATGGCGCCGCTCAGGTTGGCGGCCTCGTTCTTAAAGGTCTCGATGCTGGTAAATTTATCTGTAACCGCACGGGCCACCTGTTCCTGCAATCTGCCGAAGGCCGACAGGTCGAGGGGCTGTTCCTTCAGTTGCCGGATCTCGCCCCCCAACTGCTCCAGCCGGCTGCGGCGCTGTTCCATGCTGCTCATCAGCCGCTGCATCTCCTGGGGGTCTTCCGACATGCCGGTCTGGAGCAGGTCCCCCGAGAGGCGCTCAACGATCTGCTGAAACTGCAGCATCTTGACCTGCAACGGCGTGGAGCGGGTAGTCAGCTCACGGATGTTGTGCTGGATACCGGCAATGGTGAAATACCCCAGCAGCACAACGGCGGCAAAGCCGGCAAAGGTGATCAGGCTGTTGATCAGCAGCTTGGAGCGAATGGAAAGATGCATCGGTGTGACTCCCCTTTTTGGATAAACAGCATCGGATGATGCGGGAATCAGACCATACGACCTGAAGGCAACAAACAGGTTACGGACAGGAAAGATATCGGTGACGGAATGATTTCCGGACATTCTGGCCCGCCCGCCAGATCAAAGTCATAAAATTAACACAACTGTCACCTGATGCACGCTCTGCTGTAGCGCTGATTTTCTATTTAAGTACAAGAGGTTGGCAAGTACGGCACAACGATGCTCGGGAGGCATATGCAGACTATCAGCACCCAGCGAACAACGGCACAGACCGTAGGCCTGCCACAAGCAGCGCCGGAACAACCGCCGACCATACGCCAGTCCCTGCTCAGGGCTGGCGTTTCCTTTGGCTCTCTGACGGAGCTGGTCGCATCGCTGCCCTTTTCGGCCAACGACGTAACGGCCGGCGCAGAGAGCGAACTGCAGGCGGTGGTGATCGGCAACCGGCAGCAGGTGGACCTGCCGCAGATCATCGAACAGTCCAACTACTTTGCCAATATTCTCAAGCGGACCGCAGCCGGCGAAACGCCGCACACGGTGGTGGCTGATCTTGAACGGTTCCTGGCCGACAACGATACCGGCGTCTGGGAGAACAGCTGGGTATGGTTTCCCCGCGACAACCTGTCCGAGTATGCCACCCGGGTGCTGGAGGCCGATCTGCTGGCCGATAAGCAACAACCGTCCGGGGGACGGCGGGGTGACTGCAGCCGCTTCATCTACCGCGATGCACAGGGAGTGGAGATGCTGCGGCTACCGATCAGCTACCTGATCAAACTGGCCCTGGCGGACCTGCTCGGCTCGCAGGATCTGCTGCCGCAGCCGATCCGGGAGACCGGCATCCGATTGTTGGGTCACTACCTGAACGACAACACCTCGCCGGAGACCTTCTCCTTCAACGTCGTAGACCTTACCCCCGGCCAGGGGATGGGCCAGGCCATCGCTCACGAGACCGCCCTGCGCTTTCTGCTGACCCAGCTACTGGTGATGTATGCCAACCTGGCCTTTGGCCTACAGGAACGGGGACAGCAGGCAATGGTCTATTTCTCGCCCCATCCGCCGGTGCGCCAGAAGGAGTTGAATGAGCACGTCTCCGACAGCTTTTACCGCGAGCTGTTCATGAGCCCCTGCCTGTCGGGCTGGGACTGTGGCGAGGACAAGTACCGCTACATGCAGCTCTGTCACCAAGTGCTGTCACGCAGCCAGCTGAATGCCGTAGCCAAACTGCGGGAGGCCGGCATCATCCTCAACAATCTGGTGGTGTTGCCGAATGTCTCCAACGTGAGCCTGGCCAACAACGGCACCCATATCAGCATCGGCAGCCGGCGGCTGACGCAGGCCCTGGCCGATGCCGGCTCCGGCTTTACTGCAGCCCATGAAAAGCGTCTCGGCGACCTGACCATCAAGATCAGCGAACAGTTTCTGCCGCTGTTTGTCGGCACCTATTCAGCCGCCCCCTACCGGCTGGCCTACGCCGACTTCCATCCCGAAAAGGCGTTGGGCTTCCTGCCACACGAGCTCGACTACACCCATTTGCGGATGTTCTGGCGCCGCTGGCAGAAGAAGGCCGGCCTGTCGTTCCTGGGGCAGCCGCTGACCCCCTTCGGACCTGAGCCGATCGACCGCCTGGTGAGTACACTGTTCGGTCTGCGTGGTGATTTTGTGCCTGACTACCGGCTGATCGACTATCTGGTCTGCCTGCTCTCCACGGAACAGAGCCCGGCCCTGAACGGCGTGCTGGGCAACACTGATCTGTTGCGCAAAGACCTGGCCCAGATGGGGGTCTTTGACGAGCAGATGTCGGTCTATCTGCTCTACAAACTGCGCGAGTTCGGCAAGATGGGATTTTCCGGCTTCGAAGGTCGGCATTACAGCCTGTTCGAGCGATTCGGCGAGGATATGGGGCGGGCCGCCGACCTGCAAACACTGATAACCGCCCTGGCATACAAATATATGGCCTACGGCACCATCACCCCGGCCAGTATTCCCGACACCCCCTCCACTGAAAGCGAACGGCGGCAGATCATCTTCGGCACGGCAGTGGGCCTGCCCACCTTCTTTGTCCGCAAAGATAGCCGCAACACCCTGATGACCCGCATTCTGGCGAAAACCGCCGGGGTCAGACCCAGCCGCCGTTATCCCGATTATCTGCGGGTAGAGAACCTGGCCTACCGCAAGGCACTGTTCGCAGTGCTCCGCGATGATGCTGCCGACCTGATCGAACTGATGGGCCTGGAAACAACCATCAGCGACCTGCAGGCACGGCTGGATTCCTTTGAGCAGTTGTCCGTCGCCGGGCGACTGACCAAAGGGATCATGTCCGGCGCCACCACCACAGACCCGCTGCGGATGGCGGCCCGCGAGTTCAACCTGCGGGCCGAACAGTACTACCGCGATACCCTGCGCCGGCAGCAGCTGGAAGAGGCGATGCAGCTGTTGGCCGACACAACCACCAGGATCGACCGGGAGCAAACCGAGCTGGACCTTGAGACACGCCGCGCCTTGCGGTTACTCCTGCAAGGTCAGGGGGCAGGCGACCTGCTGCAGCGGCTCAAGGGCGACCTGCTGGCCGACCGGGCCGATCTGCCGACCCTGCAGCGGCTGGCCAACCTGGTCCTACTGACGGTACATGCCGACCGCTACGAGGCGGCACACAGGCATAAGCAAAGAAGGAGCGAGCATGACACTACTGCACCAGTACATCGAGCGGGGTAGCGGCCGCATAATTACCGAGCAGCTGCTGGCTGACCGGCTAATCCGATTGCTCTACAGCCGGGTTCGGGAAAACAGCAGCCGCCTGTTCGACATGCTGACCAGCAGCTGGATGTCCCAGGTGCTGGCAGCGGTTCACTTTGACCGGCCGCGCGTTGGCCGTCAATCCCTGCTGACGACCTGCGGCATAGACCTGCAGGAATGCCTGGACCCGCCGGAGCAGCTCGATACGGCCCGCAAGTGCTTTGAACGCAAGATTCGCTACTGGGACTGCCGGCCAATGCCGGACCACGCCGGTGCCGTGGTCTCACCGGCCGATGCGCGGGTGCTTCCCGGTTCTTTCAGCCAGAGCTCGCTGGTCTATCTCAAAAACAAGTTTTTCAGCTATGACGAACTGTTCGGTTATGCCGCCAAGACGTGGCGCCAGGCCTTTCAGGGGGGCGACTTCATGGTGTTCCGTCTGACCCCCGACAAATACCACTACAACCACCTGCCGGTTGCCGGCCGGGTGGTGGACTTCTACACCCTGGACGGCGGCTACCACTCCTGCAACCCCTCGGCAGTGGTCAGCATTGCCACGCCCTACTCCAAAAATCGCCGGGTGGTGACGATCATCGACACCGACGTGCCCGCCGGAACCGGCGTCGGGCTGGTGGCGATGATTGAGGTGGTTGCGCTGATGATCGGCGACATTGCGCAGGTCTACAGCAGCCGCGGTTATGATGACCCGCAGCCGGTGGCAAAAGGGATGTTCCTGGCTAAGGGACAGCCCAAAAGCCTCTACCGGCCGGGTAGCAGCACCGATATCCTGATCTTCCAGCCGGGCCGGGTCCGTATTGCCCAAGACCTACTGGACAACGCCAATCGCAGCGACGTCAGCAGCCGTTTCAGCGAAGGCTTCGGCAGACCCCTGGTGGAGACCGATCTCCAGGTCCGCTCATTGATTGCAGGCAGGATCTGAAAGGAACCGTAGCCATGACCGACCTGACCACGCTCGCGACGCTGGCCGCCTTTAGCGCAGGCATCGGCATCTATCTCTGGTGGGGCTTCCGTTATCTGCCGGCTGAACGCTGGCAGATCATGGCCACGCTGCCCGTTGCCAAAACGCCGGAAGGGGCTTGGCAGGGCGTCAATCTTACCTGGTACGGCCTGTTGACCGCCAATGCCTATCTGGTAGCGGTGCTGGTGCTCCTGGTGCTGCTCGGCTCGCTGGGCGTCCCACCACTGGGCATCGTCCTGTTGACCGCCGCGCTGTTGGGGTGCTGCGTCCCGGCTTCACGGCTGGTGGCTCGACTGGTGGAAAAAAAGGCTCACACCTTTACCGTGGGTGGCGCGGTGTTTGTCGGCATGCTGATCACCCCGTTTGTGGTGCTGCTTTTGAACCGTACTGCCGGCGTGGCCTTCAACTTCTCGCTGCCGGTCATGGCTAGCTACGCAGCCATTGCCATCGCCTATGCCTTTGGCGAGGGGCTGGGGCGACTGGCCTGCATCAGCTTCGGCTGTTGTTACGGCAAGCCCCTGTCTGCTGCGGATGGTTGGATCAGGCGTCTGTTCAGCGGCCACGGCTTCAGATTTTACGGCAGCACGAAAAAGGCCGCCTATGCCGACAATCTGGAGGGGGCCGAACTGCTGCCGATCCAGGCGGTGACGGCGGTACTGTACAGTGTCTGTGGCCTGCTGGCCGCCGGCCTGTTTCTGGCAGCGCAGTACCTGGCCGCCTTTTTGTTGGCCGCCGGAATAACCCAGGGCTGGCGTGCCCTGTCTGAAACCTGGCGGGCTGACTATCGTGGAACTGGCCGTATCTCTGCCTACCAGATCATGGGGCTGCTCGGACTGTTGTATGCCGTAGGGGCTGCCATGCTGGTCGGCAATGAGGTGCTGGTGACGCCGGTCATCAGCAGTGGCCTGCAACAACTCTGGACACCGGCGGTGCTGTTTTTCCTGCAGGCTCTCTGGGTGGTGATCTTTTTCTACACTGGCCGCAGCACCGTTACCGGTGCCACGATCCGCTACCATGTCCGCCATGACCTGGTTTAACCTGGTTTACCCACCTCCCGCCCGGACATCAGCTACAAGCCGTGCCTCACCATCTCGTTACCCAGCCTTCAGCAAGCTGCAACCGGATTGACATATCTGGCGATTAGGCTGAGCAGATCATTATCCTACTTTGGAAAGGAGTTCGTTATGCAACGATTGGGAGATTGCTGCCTGGACTGCGGCAGCGCAATAGCTTCACGGATTGAAGACAACCACCTGCCGCACTTCAGGATGGAGTGCATCACCTACATCTGCGGCGCCACGATGCGCATGAGTTACAGCCGCAACGGCGCTACCGGCCGGGCAATCCATACCGGCTGCGACCTGATCGCGGCACAGGTGGCGCCGCTCTGAGCCGAGGCTGCAGCTGTCTGTAGCCAAAATTGTTTCCCAGACTTTGAGATGCTGTCACCCGTTTGCAACACGGGCAGACTAGGCTGGTACAGCAACACGGCATACAAGGAGCTGATACCATGAAATTCAAAACACTTGACGATTACTACAACTGGACCTGTGACTGGTGCGACAGCGACAACCGGACCCTGTGGGTACGGGTGGCGCAAGGCGACGTGATCTGTGGCGCCTGCCACCGAACCACCAGCAGCCCGTCATCCACCCTGGCGCCGCAGCCCCTGCACCGGATGATGGCCGGGCTGTGCTGAACCAGACATGGCCATCCAGCCGACACCGGACCAGCGCCCAACTACCCGGACCTGTCGGCGATCTGATCCCGGTAACCCCGGAGCAGTCCACCGCACTGCGCGAAGTGGCCAGGGTCGTCAGCCAGCGGCTGATTACCCCGCACTTTCAACCGATCTTTACCCTTGCGCCGGGCGAGGTACATGGCTACGAGGCCTTAAGCCGGATCATCGGCCCCACCGTCTTCGGCTCCATTGAGGAGCTGTTCTGCGCCGCCCGCAGCGGCGGCATGCTCTCGGCGCTGGAGCAACTCTGCCGGGAGCGGGCCCTGACCACGGCCGCACAGTTTGGGGTTGCTGAGCGACTGTTTCTGAACGTCTGTCCGGCAGTGTTGACCGACGACCATCGCCCCGGGGTCACCGCCAAACTGTTGGGAGAACTGGGCATCGAACGCTCGCGGGTGGTGCTGGAGCTGACCGAACGTTCGCTGATCACCGATTACGACCTGTTCGGCCGGGTGGTGGATCACTACCGGCGCCAGGGCTACGCGATTGCCATTGACGATCTGGGGGACGGCTTTGCCGGCCTGAAGATGCTGGCCCAGATCGAGCCGGACTACGTCAAGCTGGCCCGTTTCCTGGTGGCCGATATCGACCGGGCGCCGGTCAGGCAGGCCCTGGTGGAGTCGATCGTCAGCTTCTGCCAGCGGGTAGGGATTGAGGTGATCGCCGAGGGGATTGAGCGGCAGGAAGAGTTGGACTATCTGGCCGCCGTCGGTATCCGGCTGGGGCAGGGCTATCTGCTGGGGCGGCCGGCACCGCACCTGGTAACCGCGCTGCCGCATCAGCTGCATGAGCAGGGTCTGCTGCTGCAGGGGCAGTTTGTATGGTAACAGCCACGTTGCTGGCCAGCATCACACGGCCGGTGCCGATCATCACCCCGCTCGCCACCGTCAACCAGACCATCGAACTGTTTCAGCAGCAGCCGCACCTGCTGGCGCTGCCGGTGATGGAGCAGCAGCACCTGCTGGGAATCATCAGCCGCCGGGAGCTGTTCTTCCGGCATCTGGCCAAACCGTTCGCCCGTGAACTGTTCGGCCGCAAGCCGGTCGAGACCCTGCTGGAGGGGACACCGCTGGTGCTGGCAGGAGAACTGGAGATCAGCGACGCCCTGAACCGTCTGCTGCTCAGTGACCCCCAGCTGGAGAACGACTGCTTCGGCGTGTCCCTGGCCGACGGCAGCGTAGCCATCGCTGCGGTGGCCGACCTGATGATGGCCATCTCCCGCAGCCAGGCCGCCCTGCTTGACACCCTGGACCGCCTGAGCCGTCGCATCCGCTCCGAGGTGGAGATGGCGCGGCAGGTGCAGGCCGCCCTGTTGCCCGCCACCCCGCTGGTACATGCCGGTATCGCGGTGGCGGCCGGGCTGGTCAACTCCACCGAGATCAGCGGCGACTTTTACGATGTCTTTCCCCTGGACGAGCACCGCCTGGGGCTGCTGGTGGCCGATGTGACCGGCCATGGGGTTCAGGCCGGACTGGTAACCACCGCCGCCAAGGCCGGCCTGCAGACCCTGCTGGATAACGGCGTCAGGACCCCGTCCCGCATATTGAGCGGCATCAACCGCGCCCTGATGGTTACCGCCGGCGGCAACCTGTTGATGACAGCGCTGATTGCGGTGCTGGACCGACAGACAAAAACGGCAGTCATCAGTTCTGCCGGGCATCCCTTTCCCTACCGGCGACAGGGTGGCACCGGCCAATGGCAACTGGTGGCGCTTGAGCCCGGTTTTCCCCTCGGATTCGATGACAGCGCCGACTATGACGAGACCACGATCCGCTTCATGCCCGGCGATCACCTGCTGCTGTACAGCGATGGTATCCAGGAGGCTGAAGACCGACAGGGGGTGTTGTTCGGTGAGCGGGCCTTGATGTCGACCCTCCGGCAGACCGGCGGCAAACCTGAGCAGGTGCGGGACGCCCTGCTGACCGCGGCTCGGGCCTTTCGAGGCATGGATCATTTCGACGACGACGTGACCCTGGTGGTCGCACAGCAGGAGGCCTAGCAGCATGCGTATACATCAAGAACACGGACCGGCCACCATGGTCTTTATCGGTGATCCCCATAACGGCTGCGCCGCCAAGGCGGGTAACGGCGGGCTTTTTCCTGACAGCCCCCATGTGCAGGAGCGGCGGGTTAGCGGCAGCAGCGACAAGCCGGAGCTGATCGACGAACTGCTGACCCTGATCGGCGACGCTGATCAAGCCCATGCCCTGTTATGCCAGAAGACCGCCCTGATGGTGGATGAGATGCTGGAGAATGCCCTGTACGCCGCGCCGCGCTCTAGTGATGGGCTGCCGCTGTTCCAAAAAGGTGAGCCGCGCCAGCTGCTGCCCGATGAGCGGATCCGGCTGCGCTACCACTTTGACGGCTCGCGGCTGGCACTTGAGGTCCGTGACAGCTGGGGCAGCCTGACAGCGGCTCAGGTCTTCGCCTTTCTGGCCCAGAACACTGCACAGACACTGCCTGAACCGGATCGGGCCGGTCGCGGCCTGTTTTTCATGTGGCGCCTGATGGATCAATTTTACGTCAGTATCCGTCCCCGGGTCGAGACGGTGGTGGGCGGCTGCCTGCAGCTGCGGCCGTTGACCTGCTGACACCTACCTTCAAAGGAGCACACCATGCACCAGAGCTTTCATGTACATCATCAGCAAGCCCAGCAGTGCGATTCATTCCTGCTGCACGGCATTATCGACGCCCATGCCGACCAGCACCTGGAAGAGGTGGTACGCCTGGCCTCAGCGCCCACCGTCCAGCTGGACTTCAGCGGCGTGGGCCGGATCAACTCAATGGGCATCGCCTTGCTGCTGCGCTCGATCAAGACCCTCAAACATGAAAAACAGGCTGAGGTCCAGATCAGCGGCCTGAACCAGATCAACAGCATGCTGTTCAAGATGACCGGCATCTTCCTGATGGCCCGGGAAGTCAACGCCTGAAAGGTAGCGCGCCCATGTTGCTGACACGTCTGTTATCCCTGCAGGGCCCCTTTAACGAACTCGATCAGCAGATCACCAAGTTCAGGGGCCTGGCCCAGGAACTCAAAGACGAAAACCGCCGCTACTACGGCGAGTATCTTTCGCGCATCCTGTTCGACGAAGCGGAGTAGGCCAAATTGCAACACAGCTTTACCCCTCTCGCCACCGGGTTGTAACCTGCAGCTGTTTTACTCCTCTAAGACTATGAGGAGGATGACATGAGACAGCTCCTGCAGAAAACGGCACGCCATCCAGCGCTGCTGAACGTTGCCACCGCCACCACCGGCCTGTTGCGCAGCATGAGCATCAAGCCGTACACCCCCCGCCACCGCCCGGCCGAGCTGGCCCTGCGGGACCGCTTCCACAGCCTACACGCGGTGCGCTGCCAACTGTACAAGGAAAAGGGGGCCGGCCAGCACCCCACCATCGTGGTGGGCGGCTTTGTGCCGGACGCCACCGAGGCGCTGGAGTTCCAGCGTCCGCTCTTGCGGCAGCACGGCAGCATCTACTACCTCAACTTCCCCCGCAACGGCTTCAGCCAGGAACTGTTCTGCGCCCAGCTGAGCGACCTGATCTGCGATCTGTCCCGACAGGGCAGACGGCCGGCGTTACTGGGGGTCAGCTTCGGGGCCGGCCTGCTGGTGCAGTACCTGCGGCAGGCCTCGGAGGCGATCCACTGCATGCTGCGGGCGCTGCTGCTGGTCAGTCCGGTGCTCTGTACCGACGATCTGGTGCGCCCCCAAGGGGAGCGCAGCGGCGGCGTGCGGATGCTGGAATCCAATCTCCGCAAGATCCTGCAGGTGGACCCCAGCGATCAGGAGGGGCTCCACAAGCAGGTTGAGCGGGCCCGGCGCTGTTTCTACGCCCTGTTTGAAAGCGGCGCCGACAACCGGACCTTAAGCACCCGCCACCTGGCGATCCGCCGCAGGATCTTCGGTGTGCTGGAACATACCTCGGCCTTAGGCGGCTACCAGCGGGTGCTGGCCCTGCGTGACTTTATTCCCCCCCGCTCCGGCGCCAGCGTCTTCGACGGTCCGACCCTGCTTTTGGCCGCCGAGGACGAGGCCAGCATTCTGGTGCCCGGCTCGCCGACCCTGGCCCTGCTGGATGATCAGCAGACCTTCCGACAGCTGTTTCCCAACGGTAAGGCCAGGGTGGTCGGATCCAACGATCCGTCCGATCCGGTACCCCATGCCTCGCTGATCTTCCACCCGCACTGTTACAACCCCCTGCTGGAGCAGTGGCTGGAGCGGCTGCATCGTCAACCGCTCTGGGCTGCGGTCTAGGGTAAGGAACCTCTGCCTTGATCAACTTTCCTGTCAGCCTGCTTAACCTGCCGCTGCGTGCTGCGGCTGATATCCGCGCCCGGCGCTTTCTGGCCCGCGACCCGCTGGCCGTTCAACGGGAACTGCTGCCAATGCTGGTGAAACGGGCCGGCCAGACCCGCTTCGGCCAGGACCACGGCTTTTCCCGGCTGGCCGGGTTGCCCTTTGACCAGCTTTACCAGGGCTTTCGCCAGCAGGTGCCGCTGCGCAGCTACCGCCAGTTCTGGGATCAGTACTTTGCGCCACAGCTGCAGGACAACGGCTCCGGCATACGGCTGGAGCTGCGCAATCAGACCTGGCCGGGGCTGATCCCGTTTTTCTGCGAGACCTCCGGCACCACCGCCCCGACCAAGTACATCCCCTTTACCCGCGAGATGTTCGCCGCCAACCGGCGGGCCGCCCTGGATATGCTGGCCTGCTACCTGGCTGCCGAGCCGGACAGCCGACTGCTGGGCAGCTCGATCCTCTACATGGCGGGCCCCACCAGCCTGACCAGCCTGGGCCCCGGTATCTGGTCCGGCGACATGAGCGCCATCACCCTGCGGGAGCGGCCCTCCTGGCTTACGCCGTTTGTGGAACCCAAGGAGCCGCTCTCCTCGGCCCCCTGGGAAGAGCGCCTGGAAGGGATGGCCCAGATGCTGCTTAGGAACCCGAAGGTGCGGGTGATCTCCGGTGTGCCACCCTGGATTCTGCTGTTGCTGCAGCGTGTCGAGCAGCTCGCTGGCCGCCCCCTACGCCAGGCGCTGCCCCAACTGGAGCTGATCATCCACGGCGGCACCAGTCTGGCCCCCTACGCTGAGGAGTTCCGGCGGCTGTTTCCGTCCGGGGGACCCCGTTTTCTCGAGCTGCTGCCCTCGTCGGAGGCCATGATGGGCTTTCAGGTGCAGGGCGAGGACGGCATGCGACTGACCCCCTACTACGGCACCTTTTTCGAGTTTGTGCCGATTGCTCAACTGGACGAGTCAGGCAGCCCGCTACCCGATGCCCAGGTCATCCCGCTGGAGCAGGTGGTGGTGGGTGAACGCTATGCGGTGATCCTCTCCACCTGTGCCGGCCTGTGGCGCTACCAGATCGGCGATACGCTCCGTTTTCTGGATACCGAGCAGTACCGGATCCAGTTCACCGGCCGGGACAGATTTCTGGACCGCTTTGAGGAGAAGGTGACCCAGGGCGAGGTGGAGGCGGCGGTGGCTGCCCTGAATCAGCAGCTGGGCAGTGCGGTGTGTGAGTTCATGGTGGGGCCGGATATTGCCAACCGCCGTCACCGCTGGGTGCTGGCCAGCCGTGCTGCCCTGCCGGATCAGCCGGCCATTGCGACGTTTCTCGATCACCAGCTCAGCCAGGCCAATGCCGATTACGGCACCTTCCGCAGCCAGGGCCGCATCAATCCGCCCGAGGTTCTGCTGGTGGAGGAGCAGCTGATCTACGACTGGTCCCGTGAGGTGCGTGGCAAACTGGGGGGGCAGAGCAAGATTCCCCACATCGACCCGACCCTGACCGGCGAACTGGTGGCCAGCCTCAACGACTACAGGCCCCTCTGAAGGGCGCTCATTTAACCCAGCTTTATTGAAGCTGTAACCTGATTGTCACAGAACAGCCGTATGTTACAGATACCTAAACGTGCTTGTGTACCAACCAAACCATAGGAGGAAGTACCCATGTTGAAGAAGACGATCCTGGCGACCTTCGCCACCCTCTGCATCGCCACTGCGGCCCAGGCCGAGAAGGTGCAGGTCGATGCCAAACTGCCCAGCTACAAGGCCACCTCGGGCGTGTCCGGCAACCTGAGCAGCATCGGTTCCGACACCTTGAACAACCTGATGACCTACTGGGCCGAAGGCTTCAAGAAGAAGTACCCCAACGTCAATATCCAGATCGAGGGCAAGGGCTCCTCAACCGCCCCGCCGGCCCTGATCGCCGGCACCGCCCAGCTGGCCCCCATGTCCCGCGAGATGAAGGGCAAGGAGATCGAGGACTTTGAGAAGAAGTACGGCTACAAGCCGACCAAGATCGGCGTGGCCCTGGACTCGCTGGCGGTGTTCGTCAACAAGGATAACCCGCTCAAATCCCTCTCGCTGGATGAAGTGGACGCCATCTTCTCCAAGAACCAGAAGCGCGGTCTGGCCGATATCGCCACCTGGGGTCAGGCTGGCGTAACCGGCCCGCTGGCTGCCAAGCCGATCTCGCTGTTCGGCCGTAACTCCGCCTCCGGCACCTACGGCTACTTCAAGGAGCACGCCCTGAACAAAGGCGACTTCAAGAGCACCGTTAAAGAGCAACCCGGTTCCGCCTCGGTGGTGGAAGGGGTGGCCAAGGATGTCAGTGCCATCGGCTACTCCGGCATCGGTTATGCCACCTCGGGCGTGAGGGCCCTGCCCCTGTCCGACAAGAAGGGCGATACGGTCTATGAGGCCAATTACGCCAACGTGCTGTCCGGCAAGTACCCCCTCTCCCGGATGCTCTACATCTACGTCGCCAAGAAGCCGGGCGAGCCGCTGCCCAAGGTGGTTGAGGAGTTCCTGAAGTACGCCCTGTCCAAGGAAGGCCAGCAGGTAGTGGTCAAGGACGGCTATGATCCGCTGCCGGCAGCTGCCGCAGCCAACCAGCTGAAGGCCCTGAAGTAACCTGCTGAAAACAGTAGCTGGCAGGGGTGTGGCGCATGCCACACCCCTGCTTGTATCTCTAACGCCTGACTAGGATTCAACATGCTGAAAGCACCTGTAGACACATCCCGCCGCAACGACCGTCTGGCAGCCTGGCTGATCAAGGCTTGCGGCCTGCTGGTGATCGTGGCGGTGATCGGTATCCTGCTCTTGATCGCCAAGGTGGCCCTGCCGCTGTTTTTCGCACCCAGCGCCGAGCGTCTGGCCCAGGTACCGACCGAATTTTCCGATGGCGCCAGCGTTGAACGGGCTGCCGTCAGCCAGTCCCGACAGCTTGACGATGGCGGTTCAATCACGGTGCAGCTCCTGCCCGGCAACCAGCTGGCAGTAGAGCGCACCAGCATTGCAACCGATATCCTGGGCAACGAAAGCCGCAGCGAACAGCGCTATCGCCTGAGCGATCCGCTGCCCGGCGCCATCTCGGCCTTCTGGCTGGGACGCAAGGGCCAGAACCTGTATGCCGGCACCGACAACGGCTGGCTGGTGCGCTGGGACCTGTCCGCTGAGGGCGAAGGCCGGCTGGTGGATACGGTGGAGGCCTTCAAGGACCACCGCCGGATCACCGCGCTGACCACAGTGCTGGGCGACAACTCCCTGGCGGTGGGTGACGCCCAGGGCGGGATCACCACCTGGATGCCGGTCACCACACCCGGCCGGGGTGAGGACAAGCAGCTGACCCTGATCCACCGGCTGCCCAGTTCCAACGGCCCGGTCAGCCTGCTGCTGGCCTCGCCACGCGACAAGTCGCTGGCCGCCATCGACAATCACGGCACCGTCCGTCTGCTGCATATGACCACCGAGCGGTTGCTGCTGACCCTGAAGGCGGCCATGCCGATTGAAAGCGCCTATTTTGTCGATCGCGGGCGTCAGCTGGTGGTTATCGGCGCCGACGGCGCGCAGGCGGCCTGGAAGCTGTCGATCCCCCATCCGGAGACCTCTCTGGGCACCCTGTTCGGTAAGGTCTGGTATGAGGGCTACAGCAAACCGGAATATGTCTGGCAGTCTTCAGCCGCCACCGACGATTTCGAACCCAAACTGTCGCTGGTGCCGCTGATCTTCGGCACCTTCAAGGCCACCCTGTTCGCCATGCTGTTCGCCGTGCCGCTGGCCCTGTTCGGCGCCCTGTACACCAGCCAGTTTATGGCCCCCAGCCTCAAAGGTCGGATCAAACCGGCGGTGGAGATCATGGCGGCGGTGCCGTCGGTGGTGGTCGGATTCCTGGCCGGCTTGTGGCTGGCGCCGCTTTTAGACACCCACCTGCTGGGCCTGTTTCTGGCTGCCCTGATGGTGCCGAGCATGCTGCTGATCACGATTTTTGCCTGGCGTCCCCTGGCCGAACAGACCCGGATTGGCCGCCGGCTGAAGGGCTATGAATTCCTTGGGCTGTTGCCGGTGGTGGTGCTGGGCTTGTGGCTGTCCGGTCAACTGGCGCCGCTCTTGGAGGCCACGCTGTTCGGCGGCGACCTCAAGCAGTGGCTCTACTCGGTGCTGGGGGTACGCTACGACCAGCGTAACAGCATCGTGATCGCCATTGCGCTGGGCTTTGCGGTGATTCCGATCATCTTCACCATTGCCGAAGATGCCCTGTCCAACGTGCCCCGCAACCTGTCGGCCGCTTCGCTGGCCCTGGGTGCCAGCCGCTGGCAGACCGCCTGGCGGGTGGTGCTGCCCTCGGCCCTGCCGGGCGTCTTCTCAGCCATCATGATCGGTTTTGGCCGGGCGGTGGGTGAGACCATGATCGTTCTGATGGCCACCGGCAACACGCCGATCACCAGCTGGTCGCTGTTCAACGGCCTGCGTTCGCTGGCGGCCAACATCGCGGTGGAGATTCCCGAGGCCCCGCTGGGGGGCACCCTCTACCGCACCCTGTTCCTGTCGGCAGTGCTGCTGTTTGTGCTGACCTTCATCATCAACACTGCGGCAGAGCTGCTGCGTCAGCGCTTCCGCAAAAAGTACGGCAGATATTAAGGGTCTATTGTGAAAAACTACTTTAAACGTGGCGAGCCGATGGTGCTGGTGTCCGGTGCAACCCTGGCCGTGATCCTGTTTATGACCCTGACCCTGATGGCGGTGATCCTGGGCAACTCCTTAGGCTATTTCTGGGTCAAGGGGCTGGTGCGGCTGCAACTAAGCGACGGCAGCCTGGTAATGGGTCAGTTGACCGACACCGAACGTCACGCCCTGACCGACGCCGAGCGACTGCAGCTGAAGGTCGGCAACCGTGACCTCTACGCCCAGGACTTCCGCTGGGTGGATCATTCAGAGATCACCGGCCGTGATATTCCTGAGGACGCCTATCTGTTGGAACGCCATGAACATGGCAATTTCTTCGGTTTCCTCAAGGAGTTGAAGGACATCGCCGGCGCGCCGGTTGCCGCTGACCACGCCAGCCTGTTGAGGTTGCACCGCGAGGTGCTCAAACAGAAGGACGGCCTGGCCACGATCAAGCGCGAGATGTCCCGGCTCAACCAGGCCTCGGAACGGCTGCGGCTCAAGATCTTGAAACTGGAGTACCGCGATGCCGTGGCCAATGGTGCGACCATTGCCCGCCTCACCGAGCAGCGCGACCAGTTGACCGTACGCTTTGACGAGCTGCTCGAGCAGCTCAACCAGCGCCAGGCCGTGATCAACCAGGCCAGCGCCGTCTTCAGCGACGCAGGCGGCACAGACAAGGAACTGGCGCTGCAGGAGCTGGTACGGATCTATCAGCCCAACCGCATGTCGGTGGTTGCCAAGGCAGGGGCCTATCTGGTCAAGATCAAGGAACTGCTGCTGGACGCCCCCCGCGAGTCCAATACCGAGGGCGGACTGTTTCCGGCCATCTTCGGCACGGTGATGATGGTGCTCTTGATGTCGGTCTTCTCCCTGCCGTTCGGGGTGATCGCTGCCATCTATCTGCGCGAGTACGCCAAGGAAGGCCGCCTGGTGCAGCTGGTGCGGATCGCGGTCAACAACCTGGCCGGTGTGCCCTCGATCGTCTACGGCGTGTTCGGCCTGGGGTTCTTCGTCTACGGCATCGGCGGATCGCTGGACAAGCTGTTCTTTCCCGAGCGGCTGCCGACCCCGGTCTTCGGCACCGGCGGTATCCTCTGGGCCTCGCTGACCCTGGCGCTGTTGACCGTGCCGGTGGTGATCGTGGCCACTGAAGAGTCGCTGGCCTCGATCCCGAAGGGGATCCGCGAAGGCTCGCTGGCCCTGGGGGCCACCAAGTTCCAGACCTTGACCCGCGTGCTGCTGCCGATGGCCACTCCCGGCATCATGACCGGCCTGGTGCTCTCCATGGCCCGGGCCGTGGGTGAGGTGGCGCCGCTGATGATGGTCGGGGTGGTCAAGCTGGCCCCCACGCTCCCCTTTGACGGCCAGTTCCCGTTCTTCCACATGGACCGCAAGTTCATGCATCTGGGGTTCCATATCTTCGACGTCGGCTTCCAGTCCCCCAACGTGGAGGCGGCCAAGCCGATGGTCTACGTTACCACCCTGCTGTTGCTGTTGATCGTGATCGCTGCCAGCAGCCTGGCGATCCGTTTCCGTAACCAGATGCGGCGCAAGTACACCAGCTCGCACTTCTAAACCATAAAGGAACAGATGACGATGAGCCCTGAAACTGAAGTAACCAGCAGACAACCGATTGTGACCGTGGATCGCCTGAACCTGCACTACGGCGCTGCCCATGCCCTGAAGGATATCTCCCTGACGGTGGCCCGCAATCAGGTGACCGCCTTCATCGGCCCTTCCGGCTGCGGCAAATCCACCTTGCTGCGCTGCCTGAACCGGATGAACGACCTGATCGATTCGGTCGTGATTGACGGCAGTATTAAGCTGGACGGCCAGGAGATCACCGGCAACGCCACCGACGTGATCTCGCTGCGACGCCGGGTGGGGATGGTCTTTCAGCAATCCAACCCTTTTCCCAAGTCAATCTACGAGAACATCGTCTACGGCCTGCGGATTGCCGGGGTCAAGGACAAGGCGCTCTTAGACGAGACCGTGGAGAAGTGCCTGAAAGGGGCTGCCATCTGGGATGAGGTCAAGGACCGGCTGCATGAGTCGGCCCTGGGGCTGTCCGGTGGCCAGGCCCAGCGGATCTGCATCGCCCGGGCCATCGCCACCAACCCGGAGGTGATCCTGATGGACGAGCCCTGCTCGGCCCTGGACCCGCTCTCGACCCTCAAGATTGAGGAGTTGATCGACGAGCTCAAAGAACGCTACACTATCGTTATCGTGACCCACAACATGCAACAGGCGGCCCGGGTCTCCGATGCCACCGCCTTTTTCTACCTGGGTGAACTGATCGAGATGGGCGAGACCAAAAAGATCTTTACCAATCCGGAGAAGAAGCAAACAGAAGACTACATCACAGGAAGGTTTGGGTAACTATATGGAACGACAGCATATCAGCGCAGCCTTTGATGCCGAACTGCACGACCTGCGGCAGCGGATCCTGACCATGGGAGGCCTGGTGGAGGTGATGATTGCCGATGCCATCAAGGCCCTGGTGGAGCGGGACACCCCGCTGGCCGAAAAGGTGATCGCACTGGACCATCAGGTCAACGGCCACGAGGTGGCCATTGATGAGAAGTGCCTGGAACTGCTGGCCCGTCGCCAGCCGGCAGCGCGGGACCTGCGCTTCATCACCCTGGCCTTGAAGATCGTCACCGACCTGGAACGGATCGGCGACCAGTGTGCCAACCTTGGCAAACGGGTACGGGAGATCAATACCGAACCGCCCCTGAAGCCCTACATCGATATCCCCCGCATGGCCCACTGGGCCTCGGTCATGGTCAAGGAGTCGCTGGACGCCTTTGTGCGGGGCGACGATGAGCTGGCGATCAAGGTCTGCCAGGATGATCAGATGGTTGACGACCTGAACCAACAGATCCAGCGTGAGCTCTACACCTACATGCTGGAGGACCCCAGCACCATCAGCCGGGCCATGAAGCTCACCTATATTTCCAAATCTATCGAGCGGATTGCCGACCATGCCACCAACATCGCCGAGATGGTGATCTTCATGGTCAAGGGCAAGGACATTCGCCACACCATCGCTTAACCGACCGCTCACTCGGCGCTGTATCAACGCATCCCAGGGGGGCCTCAGGCCCCCTTTTTTTATGAATACAACATGGTGTGTCATTTTGTGCACACTTTTTCTGTAATGCCTGTATGATCGTACCAGACTGTTGTAAGGAGCCGTCATGGAACCGATCGTCACCTACAAAGAACGCTGCCGCACCTGCTATTCCTGTGTCCGCACCTGCCCGGTCAAGGCGATCAAGGTCGATAACGGCTACGCCGAGATTATCTACGAGCGCTGTATCGGCTGCGGTAACTGCCTAAACTGCCCCCAGAAGGCCAAGGTGATCGTGGACCGGATGGTGAAGACCCAGGAGCTGCTGGCCTCGGGCGACCCGGTGGTGGCGGTGCTGGGCTGCTCCTTTCCGGCCTTCTTCCACAACTATACCCCCGGCCAGCTGGTGGCTGGCCTGAAGAGCCTCGGTTTTCATGAGGTCCATGAGGGTGCCTACGGCGCCCGCATGATCGCACCCCACTACGCCCAAGCCATCGCCGACGCCCAGCAGCCGCTGATCTCCTCCCATTGCTCGGCGGTGGTGGACCTGATCGAGCGCCACTACCCCAAGCTGCTGCCCAACCTGGTGCCGGTGGTCTCTCCCATGATAGCCATGGCCCACTACATCAAGGACAATCTTGGCCCTGAGACCAAGGTGATCTACTTAAGCACCTGTATCGCTGCCAAATTCGAGATCCAGTCACCTGAGCTGGCCGGGCTGGTGGACGTGGTGCTGACCTATGGCGAGATCGAACTGTTCTTCCGCCGTCGCGGCATCAACCCCCTCGTGCTGACTGAGGCAGCCTTCGACGGTATCGACCCCCAGCAGGGGCGGATGTTCACCCTTTCGGGCGGGCCGTTCCGCGCCATGGATATTCATACCGATTTTTTGGATACGGAAACGGTGTCCGGCGAAGGCGAGGTACACACCCTGGAGATTGTACGGGATTTGGCGAGCGGACGGATCACGCCGCGCTACGTCGACCTCCGTTTCTGCGACGGCGGCTGCGTGGACGGCCCCGGCAAAAACCCCGAATTGACCCACATCTCTAAACGCAACCTGATTATTCGCTATAACAGCAGCCCAATTCCGTACCGTACCGCAGCCCACTACCTGACCGCCCAGCCACCCCGGCAGCTTGCGCGCAGCTTCAGCGACAAATCACGCCGCCTGCCGGCCCCCAAGCCGGACGATATCCGGCGTATCCTGCATTCCACCGGCAAATTCACCCAGGGTGACGAACTGAATTGCCGTGCCTGCGGCTACAACAGCTGCCGCGAGCATGCCGTTGCGGTCTTCCAGGGACTGGCCGACCTGGGGATGTGTCTGCCGTTCAACCTGCGCAGCATGGAAGAGGACCGCGGCCGCCTGATGCAGAAGTACGAGCTGGTGACCCGCGAGCTGAACAAACAGTTGGGCGAGGACATGATCATCGGTGACGACCGTGACAACGATGAAGTGGTGGCCCTGATCCGGCAGGTGGGGCCAACCCCCACCACAGTGCTGATCCGTGGCGAGACCGGCACCGGCAAGGAGTTGACCGCCCGCGCGATCCACCGCCTGAGCACCCGGGCCGATAAGCCGCTGGTGACGGTAAACTGCACCACCCTGACCGATTCCCTGCTGGAGAGTGAACTGTTCGGCCACAAAAAAGGGGCCTTTACCGGCGCCATCGCCGACCGCAAAGGTTTGTTCGAGGCGGCCGACGGCGGCACGATCTTCCTGGACGAGATCGGCGACATCACGCCTAAGCTGCAGGCCGAACTGCTGCGCCTGCTGGACCAGGGCGAGGTGCGACCGGTGGGCGGCACCGTAGCCAAGCGGGTCGATGTGCGCCTGATTGCCGCCACCAACAAAGACCTGGAGGTCGGCGTCCGTGACGGCTGGTTCCGCGAGGATCTCTACTACCGCCTGAACGTCTTCACCATCCAGCTGCCGCCGCTGCGCGAGCGCGAGGATTCGATCCCGATCCTGGCCCGTCACTTCCTGGGCAAGGCCCGCAAGAAACTCAACAAACCGCTGGACGGTATCGAAGAACGGGCCCTGGCCGCCATGCGTCACTACCACTGGCCCGGCAATGTGCGTGAGATGCAAAACATCATCGAACGAGCAGCGGTGCTGACCCAGGACGGCGTGATCCGGCTGGAAAACCTGCCGTCGGTCTTCCGTGACATCTACGGCGAACGGGCCGGCGCCCTGCCTGGCGTGCGGCGTACCTCCTTCAAGGCCGAGCGGGAGACCCACCTGGGACGCCTGGAGCGGAACCTGATCCTGCGCTACCTGGAGGAGTCCGGCGGCAATGTCTCCAAGGCCGCCCGCCTGGCCGAGGTGCCGCGCCGTACCTTTTACCGCCTGCTGGAACGCTACGGCATCACCCTGCAACGCTCCCTGGTCAAACAGCTCGGAACCGGCAGTGTCGATCGGCAGGATGTTCTAGAATAGTGTATACTTTTGTCCGGAGTGTGCCATTTTGGTCACACTTTCAGAACCTGTGCAGCGTCTACTTTCTCACACCCCAAAGAATAGCATGTATTTTCAACTGTTTGCCGTATACGCTCTTTTTGGCACACTATTGGCAATAAGTAGACACAATCGTACCCATCATCTCGGTATCTACTAACCAATAGCGAAAAAGGAGAACACATCATGGGCAGAATGAGAGAAAACCCCCGCTACAATGTCATTTCGATGCGCGTCAGCGACGAGGAACGCGAGCAACTGGAAAGCCTGGTGCGCCAGACCCACAAGAGCGTGTCCGACATCATGCGTGAGGCAATGGAGGTCTTTACCCTTCAGCTGGAGCGCCAGGATCTGCGCAAGGCCGCCTAGTCCCCCGACGGCAGGGCACGACAAACCAAGCACCACAAATAAACGGCGCGGGAGTAATCCCGCGCCGTTTGTCATTGCCGCCGTAAAGCCAGCATGAGGCGAGTCGGCAGATACTAGTTGATGACCACCTCAAACTGCTCCTGGTGGAAGCCCGGCTTGGCACGCACGGTGACCCGTTTTTTAAAGATCTTCTCCAGCTCCTCCAGACCCCGCCGTTCTTCGTCATACAGCAGGTCGGCCACCTGGGGATGCACGGTCAACAGCACCTTGGTACCGCGGATATCCAGCATCTCCCGCCGCAGCTCGCGGAATATCTCATGGCAGACTGTGGTCTTGGACTTGACGTAGCCGCGCCCTTCGCAGTAAGGGCAGGGCTCGCACATCATCCGGCCGATGCTCTCCCGCACCCGCTTGCGAGTCATCTCCACCAGGCCAAGCTCTGAGATCTTGAGGATGTTGGTCTTGGACTTGTCGCTCTTGAGCGCCTCGTCAAGGGCAGCGTAGACCTTCTCCCGGTTGACCTCACGCTCCATATCGATGAAGTCGATGATGATGATGCCGCCGATGTTGCGCAGACGCAACTGATAGGCCAGCTCTTTGACCGCCTCCAGGTTGGTCTTGAGGATCGTGTCTTCCAGGTTGTGCTTGCCCACGAAACGGCCGGTGTTGACATCGATGGCGGTCAACGCCTCGGTCTGCTCGATGATGATGTAGCCGCCGCTCTTGAGCCAGACCTTGCGGCCCAGGGCCCGGCTGATCTCAACCTCCAGTCCGTAGTGGTCGAAGATCGGTTCTTCGTCGTCGTACAGCTCCACCGAAGATTTGAGCTTGGGCATGAAGGTGGTGATGAACTGGACGATCCGGTCATGGTCTGGCCTGGAATCAACCACAATCCGCTTGACCTCGTCGGTGACGATATCCCTGACCACTTTCGGCACAACATCCAGATCGGCATGGATCAGGCTGGGGGCGCCGG
>DIKW01000111.1:1632-11028 GCA_002424705.1 Geobacter sp. UBA5608 | reverse complement strand
CAGAGGAAGTCGGCCCCGGCCGCTCCGGCGATGGCGCCGCCGATGGCACAGGTGATATGGTCGTAGCCCGGCGCGATGTCGGTCACCAGCGGGCCCAGCACGTAGAACGGGGCGCCGTGGCAGAGCCGTTTCTGCAGCTGGATGTTGGTCTGGATCTGGTTTAAGGGCACGTGGCCCGGTCCCTCGATCATCACCTGTACCCCGGCGTCCCAGGCCCGTTGGGTCAGTTCGCCCAGGATGATTAGCTCGTGGATCTGGGCCCGGTCGGTGGCATCGGCCAGGCAGCCGGGACGGAAACCGTCCCCCAGCGACAGGGTGGCGTCGTACTCCTTGGTGATCTCCAGCAGGCGATCGAAGTTTTCGTACAACGGATTTTCCTTGTTGTTGTAGGACATCCACTCAATGGTGAAGGAGCCGCCCCGGGAGACCACGTCCATGATCCGCCCTTCGTTTTTCATTCGCTCAACCGTGGAGCGGGTCACGCCGCAGTGCACGGTGATGAAGTCAACGCCGTCGTCGAGGTGTTTGATGATCCCCTTGAAGATGTCGTCGGCGGTCATGTCCACCAGGGCCTTTTTCTTGATCCGAACGGTGTCGGTGGCGGCCTGGTAGAGCGGCACCGAGCCGATGCAGGCCTTGGTTTCGGCCACGATGGCGCGGCGGATCTCATCCACCGGGCCGCCGGTGGAGAGGTCCATGATGGCGTCGGCGCCATGCTTGACCGCCACGCGGGCCTTTTCCAGCTCCTTGCTGATATCGGTGTCGTCGGCCGAGGTGCCGATATTGGCGTTGACCTTGGTGCGCAGACCGGCCCCCACCGCCAGCGGGATGCCATGCTGGTGGGTCTTGTCGTTATGGCTGATGATGATCGTGCCCTTGGCAATACCGTCGCGGATGAACTCGGGGCTGACCCCTTCGGCTGCTGCGGCGGTCTGCATCTTGGCGGTGATAATCCCTTTGCGGGCGGCTTCTAACTGGGTCATTGGTCTGCTTCCTTTGCGGCGAGGTAATGGTTGACCGGGCCGTGTCCCTTGCCCATCGGGCGGGCCAGGCGGATGGCGTTGGTGATGAACTGTTTGGCACGGCGCACCGCTTCGGGCAGCGGTTCGCCCTGGGCCAGCAGGCTGGCGATGGCCGAGGCATAGCTGCAGCCGGTGCCGTGGGTGGCGCTGGTAAAGATCCGCTCGGCAGTGAAACGGTGGACCGTGGTGCCGTCGAACAGGATGTCCTGGGCCTCAGGCCCGGTCAGGTGGCCGCCTTTGACCAGTACGTTGGCGGCCCCCAGGCCCTGCAGGTCGCGGGCCGCCTGTTCCATGGCGGCGATGGAGGTAATCCGGCGATTGAGCAGACGTTCGGCCTCCGGCAGGTTGGGGGTCAGCAGGTAGGCCTGGGGCAGCAGTTCCTGCACAAAGACCGTTACTGCATCCCGTTCCAGCAAGTGAGCGCCGCCCTTGGCAACCATCACCGGATCGATCACCGCCGGCAGCAGACGGGGCTGCTCGGCCAGTTGCTCTGCCAGCAGGCTGATGATGGCCGGGGTGTGCAACATGCCGGTCTTGATTACGTCGATCGGTAGATCGGACAGCACCGCCTGCAGCTGATCCTTGACAAAGCTGGGGGGCAGACCGTGGATCGAGTGTACCCCCCGGGTGTTCTGGGCGGTCAGGGCGGTCAGGACCGAGGCGCCGTAGCTGCCCAGCAGGGTGATGGTCTTCAGGTCGGCCTGGATGCCGGCCCCGCCGCCGGAGTCGCTGCCGGCAACGGTCAACACGGCCCCACGCGGGAACGATGCGGTGCGGTTGAACAGCAGCCGCAGCTCGGCCACCGCCAGCTCGGGTCGGGGGGCCGACAGGACCGATGAGATTACCGCCACGGCATTGGCGCCGGCCTCGATCACCCGGCAGGCGTTGCCTGGACTGATGCCGCCAATGGCCACAATCGGCAGCCTGACCTGATCGCGGACAGCAGCCAGGCCGGCAGTGCCGGGCATCTGGGTGATCATCTTGCTGCCGGTGGGGTACATGGCGCCGAACCCCAGATAGTCGGCGCCGTCGGCCTGCGCCCTGAGGGCTTCGTCCAGGGTGTGGGTCGAAACGCCGATGATCTTGTCCGGTCCCAACAGGTTGCGGGCGGCAGCGACACTGCCGTCATCCTGCCCCAGATGGACGCCGTCGGCATCCAGATCGCGGGCCAGCCTGATGTCGTCATTCACGATGAACAGGGCGTTGCTGGCGCGGCAAAGCTGCTGCAGGGCCGCTGCTTCGGCCAGGCAGTCCTCGTACGGTTTGTCTTTGGCGCGGTACTGCAGGGCGTTGACACCGCCCCGCAATGCCGTGCGCACCCGCTCCAGCAGGTTTTCGTGCTGGTCGGTGATCAGGTAGACGCCGCGCAGGTGGCGTTCAACAACGCCCCCCTTTGCCAGGGGGGCCACCAGGCGTAGTTTTGACGATTTTGTGACGGACATGTCAGGTTGCCTCGTACGAAAAAAGGCCGCTCTGCGGATACAGAGCGGCCCTGTGCATGAACATGAGCTGGCCGCTTTCCTCCGCCGGCATTACCCGGTTCAGGTTCAGGGGTTCAGCGCACGCGCTGTCTCAGCCAGGTGCTTCATAAGACGGCTCCCCCAGGGCAGGCATCACCATACGCTAAAACCAACAGCACGTCAACTGCCCCAAAACATTGTTTTCTCGTTGCCCGTCACCAGGAGCCGTGGTAAGAATTCAGGACCATGTTCGATAGCCGCCCAACCTTTGCCGAGATCAATCTGGCCGCCCTGCGTGATAACTACCGTACCCTGCGCGCCTCGGTTCCTTCCCGCGCCGGTGTACTGGCGGTGGTCAAGGCCGACGCCTACGGCCACGGTTTCCTGGAGATAAGTCGGGAACTGGAACAGCAGGGGGTTGATGCCTTTGGGGTGGCCTTCCTGGCCGAGGCGATCCAGTTGCGCAAAAGCGGCATCGATAAGCCGATCCTGCTGCTGGGCGGTGTCTATCCCGGCCAGGAACGCAAGTGCGTCGGGTATAACGTCTCCACGGCGGTCTTTTCCTTTGATCAGTTGAAGGCGCTGGACCATGCTGCTGCCAAGCTGTATCGCAAGGCGTTGGTGCACCTCAAGGTGGACACCGGCATGGGTCGTCTGGGCATCCCCTACAATGAGCTGCCGGCCCTGCTGGATGCGATGAAACTGCTGCCCAACATCTGCCTGGAGGGGGTGGTGTCCCACTTTTCCTCGGCCGACGAGCTGGACGAGGCGGGCCAGTACTATACCCGTATGCAGGCCGAACGGTTCGAGTGGGCGGTCAGGCAGGTGCGCAAGGCAGGTTATGCGCCACGCTATGTGCATATTGCCAACAGTGCCGGCGCGCTGCTGAAGGATTATCCGTTCTGCAACCTGGTCCGTCCCGGCATCGCCCTGTACGGCGCCCTGCCGTCGGCTGATTTTCAAGGCAAGCTGGACCTCAAGCCGGTGATGCGGCTTAAAAGCAGGATCGCCATGTTGAAATGGGTCGAGGCAGGCACCGCCATCAGTTATGCCCGCCGTTTCAGCACCAACAGCAGGAGCCTGATCGCCAGTGTTCCGGTGGGCTATGCCGACGGCTACTGCCGGGCCTTGACCAACAAGGGACAGGTGCTGGTGCGGGGCGAGCGGGTCCAGATCGTCGGAACGGTCTGCATGGACTGGTTCATGCTGGATGTAACCCATATTGAAGGCGTTACGGTGGGGGATGAGGTGACCTTGATGGGCTGTGACTCTTTCGGCAACAGCATCCGTGCCGAAGAGCTGGCCCAGTGGGCCGGCACCATCCCCTACGAGATTTTTTGCGGCATCAGCAAGCGGGTGCCGAGGGTGTATCTGAAATGACCAACAAGAAGATCAAGCTGACCCAGACGGTCAAGGCGGCCGGCTGAGCGGCCAAGCTGGGCCCGGAGGGCCTGGAAAACGCTCTGTCGGGGCTTAAGCGCCCCGTTGACCCAAATCTGCTGGTGGGACCGGAGACGTCCGACGATGCGGGGGTTTATTGTCTGACGCCTGAGCTGGCCCTGGTGGAGACCTGCGATGTGGTCACCCCGCCGGTGGACGATCCCTATCAGTTCGGCCGTATTGCCGCCGCCAATGCCCTGTCCGATATCTTCGCCATGGGGGCGCGGCCGGTTACCGCCATGAACCTGGCCTTCTTCCCGGCCTGCAGCATGGAGGCCTGGGTGCTGGCCGAGCTGCTGGCCGGTGGCCAGGAGGCGCTGAATGAGGCCGGTTGTTGTCTGGTGGGGGGCCACACCGTCGAGGACGATGAACTCAAATACGGCCTGTCGGTCAGCGGTATCGTCCATCCGACCCGGATTATCCGCAACAGCACCGCCAGAGTCGGCGATCGCCTGATCCTGACCAAACCGTTGGGCAGCGGCATCGTTGCCACCGCCATCAAGGGAGAACTGGTGGCACCGGAGGTTGAGACCGCGGCGATCAGTTGGATGATGCAGCTGAATCGGGCGGCCGGCGAACTGATGCTGCAGTACGACCCCAGCGCCTGTACCGACGTGACCGGTTTCGGCCTGATCGGCCACTGCTGCGAGATGGCCCGGGGAGCCGGTGTGACGCTGGCGCTGCACCTTGACCAGATCCCGCTGATGAGCGGCCTGTCCGCCCTGGTGGGGGACGGCATGGTGCCGGCCGGTTGTTACCGTAACCGCGATTACTACAGCAGTATGCTGGACTGCGCCCAGATCGATCCGGATCGGCTGCTGCCGCTGTTCGATCCCCAGACCTCCGGTGGCCTGCTGATCGCCCTGGCTCCCGCCGCTGCCGAACGGTTCCTGGCTGCAGCCAGCACGGCCGGCATCTTTGCCCGACCGATGGGTGAGGTGGTGCAGCGCCAGACCCAGCTGGTCAGCATCCGCTAGGCGTTTCCCACGTATGTACGCCATCGCCTTTGATCTGGGCACCACCACCCTGGCCGCTTCGCTGGTTGAACGCTCCAGCGGTCGCCGCCGTGCCATGGTCGGCAGTCTGAATCCGCAACGTCGCTTCGGCGCTGACGTGGTCTCACGGCTGGATGCGGCGGTTCATACCGTAGGCGCGGCGGAAGAGATGTCCGGCCTGATTCGAGCTGAGCTGGCACGGCTTGCCAACAGTCTGCTGCAGGAAGCCGGAGTGGCTGCCGACCAGGTGACGCTGGCCGCCGTGGCCGGTAATCCGGCCATGCAGCATCTGCTGCTGGGGTGGCCGGTGGAGAGCCTGGCCCGGCCGCCGTTCCGTCCGTGCCAGACAGACGGTGTACTGATGCCGGCCCCTGAACTGGGCTGGGCCTTCTGTGAACAGGTCTACCTGTTTCCCCAGCCGGGCGGTTTTGTGGGGGGCGACACGGTGGCCTTTCTGTTCGGTTGTCAGCAGCAGACGCCGTCGTATCCGTCCTTGTATCTCGACATGGGTACCAACGGTGAGATGGCGCTGGATGATGGTGAGACGCTGTGGGCCACCTCGGCCGCTGCCGGCCCTGCCTTTGAGGGGGGCAATCTGAGCTGCGGTATGGCTGCCTTGCGAGGCGCCATCTGTGATCTCTCGCTTGATGACGATCGGCTGCAGAGCAGGGTGCTTGGTGGTGGAAGGCCGCTGGGTATCTGCGGTTCCGCCGTGATCCGGCTGGTGGCGGCGCTGCGTCGCACAGGGATCATCGATCGCTCGGGCCGCCTGCTCACTCCGGCAGAGGTTTCGTCCAATCTGGCCACCCGGATCGTGGAGCGTAATGGTGAACCGGCCTTTGTGCTGCACCGCGATGCCCAGGGACAGGTTGCATTGACGCAAGGCGACATCCGCCAGCTGCAACTCGCCAAGGGGGCGGTGCGGGCCGGTCTGGAGGTGCTGCTGGATCGGGCGCGTATACGTTGTGACGCCTTGCAGGACCTGATCTTGACCGGCTCCTTCGGGGCGGTTTTGGACCCGCAGGACCTGAAAACCGTTGGCATCTTCAGCGAGGAAATGGTAGAAAAGTGCCGTTTTGTCAGTGAGGGTGCCCTGGCCGGTGTGGAGCGTTTTGTGCTGCAGCCAGGAGGTGTAGCAGCCGTTGAATCGCTGGCTGCCCGTTGCCGGGTGGTGCCGCTCTCCGGCACGCCGCTGTTTGAACAGAAGTTTCTTGAACAGATCGATTTTCCTGCATAATTTCCCGATATCCAGAGCGATAGAACAAACAGATGAGAAGGGGTTTGGTATGGCAAAAATTACCCGTGCGTTGATCAGTGTTTCCGACAAGACCGGTGTGGTCGAGTTTTCACAGGCCTTGGCCGGCTACGGCGTGGAGCTTCTCTCCACCGGCGGTACCGCCAAGCTGTTGCGTGAGGCCGGTCTGACGGTCAAGGATGTCTCCGAGTTTACCGGTTTCCCCGAGATGCTGGACGGCCGGGTCAAGACCCTGCACCCCAAGGTGCACGGCGGCCTGTTGGGCATCCGTTCCAACCCTGAGCACCAGGCCAAGATGCAGGAGCACGGCATCCAGCCGATCGACCTGGTGGTGGTCAACCTGTATCCGTTCGAGGCCACCGTGGCCAAGCCGGATTGCCACCTGGAGGACGCCATCGAGAATATCGACATCGGCGGCCCCACCATGCTGCGCTCCGCAGCCAAAAACAACCGCGACGTGACCGTGCTGGTGGACTGTAAGGATTACCAGCTCGTGCTGGACGAGATGGCTGCCACTGGCGGCTCTGTCTCTGAGAAGACCAACTTCCGCTTGGCGGTCAAGGTCTATCAGCATACCGCCGCCTATGACGGCGCCATCTCCAACTGGCTGGGCGCCCGCCTGGGCGATGCGGCGGTGGAATACCCGGAGACCTACAGTCTGCAGGTGAAAAAGGCCCAGGACCTGCGTTACGGCGAAAACCCCCACCAGTCGGCCGCCTTCTATGTAGATCCCGGCGTGACCGAACCGTGCGTCTCCAACGCGGTGCAGCTGCAGGGCAAGGAGCTGTCCTTCAACAATATCATCGACCTGGACGCCGCCATTGAGACCGTCAAGGAGTTCAACGGCAAACCGGCCGCCGTGATCATCAAGCATACCAATCCCTGCGGCGTGGCCCTGGGCGACAGCCCGCTGTCGGCCTATCTCAAGGCCCGAGAGTGTGACCCGGTCTCGGCCTTTGGCGGCATTGTCGGTTTTAACCGTCAGGTGGATGCCGATGCGGCCAAGGAGCTGACCTCCACCTTCCTGGAGGCGGTGATCGCCCCCGGCTATACCCAGGAGGCGCTGGATATCTTCACCGCCAAGAAGAACGTGCGGGTGATGCAGGTGCCGCTGTTGGGGGATCATGCCCAGACCGGCTACGACATGAAGCGGGTGGTGGGCGGCCTGCTGCTGCAGGGACGCGATCTGGGCATGGTGGCTGCCGCCGACTGCCGGGTGGTAACCCAGCGCGCCCCCAATGCCACCGAGCTGGCAGCCCTGGATTTTGCCTGGCGGGTCTGCAAGCATGTCAAATCCAACGCCATCGTCTTCACCAACAGCGATCAGACCGTGGGGATCGGCGCCGGCCAGATGTCGCGGGTGGATTCCTCCAAGATCGCGGTGCAAAAGGCGCTCTTGCCGATCAAAGGCACCGTGCTGGCCTCGGACGCCTTTTTCCCGTTCCGCGACGGCGTGGATGCCGCTGCCGAGGCAGGCGTGACCGCCATCATCCAACCCGGCGGTTCGGTGCGCGATGAAGAGGTGATCCAGGCGGCAAATGAGCATGGCATTGCCATGATCTTTACCAATATGCGCCATTTCCGCCATTAAGACCGCCCCTTTTCCGCGATCTCGGTGTCAGATAGCGCACATGCTTGTGCGGCGTACTTCGTTGTACGCCTCCGCGCATCTGCTCATCTTCCTTGATCTCACGAAAAATTGATCGGTCTTCGGTTACGACTTACAGAGTGTTGAGGTGGCTAGTATGAAAGTTTTGGTGGTGGGCGGCGGTGGCCGCGAACATGCCCTGGTCTGGAAGATAGCCCAGTCGCCGTTGGTGACCCAGGTGTTCTGTGCGCCGGGCAATCCCGGCACGGCCAATCTGGCGCTGAACGTACCGATCAAGGCCGACGAGATCGACAAGCTGCTGGGCTTTGCCAAGTCGGAGGGGATCGACCTGACCGTGGTGGGACCGGAGCAGCCGCTCTCCTTGGGGATTGTTGATCTGTTCCAGGAGTACGGGATGAAGGTGTTCGGCCCCAGCCGGGCAGCTGCACGGATCGAGGCCAGCAAGGCCTTTTCCAAGGATCTGATGCAGAAGTACAGCATCCCGACCGCTGCCTACGGTGTCTTCACCGAGATCGATCCGGCCCTGGCCTTTATCCGGCAGACCGGCGCGCCGATTGTGGTCAAGGCCGACGGTCTGGCCGCCGGCAAAGGGGTGGTGGTGGCCCAAACCGTTGAGGAGGCCACTGCGGCAGTGTTGGAAATGCTCTCCGGTAACGCCTTTGGTGCCGCCGGCTCGCGGGTGGTGATCGAGGAGTTTCTGGAGGGGGAGGAAGCCTCATTTCTGGCAATCACTGACGGAAAAGAGGTAATCCCCCTGGCGTCGGCCCAGGATCACAAGGCGATCTTCGATGGCGATAAGGGACCCAACACCGGGGGCATGGGCGCCTACTCGCCGGCGCCGGTCGTGACCCCGGCCGTGCATGCCGCCGCCATGGAACAGGTGGTGCAGCGGGCGGTGGATGGCATGGCCGCCGAAGGCTGTCCCTATCGTGGTATCCTGTATGCCGGCCTGATGGTCAAGGATGGCCAGGTCACGACCCTTGAATTCAATGCCCGCTTTGGCGATCCCGAGTGCCAACCGCTCTTGATGCGGATGAAGTCCGATCTGGTGCCGCTGCTTTTGGCGGTGGCAGAGGGGAATCTGGCTGGAAAATCCATAGAGTGGCACGACCAGGCAGCGGTCTGCGTGGTGATGGCGGCCGAGGGCTATCCGGGCGAGATCGCCACGGGTGACGCGATCAACGGCCTTGATGCGGCCGGCCAACTGTCTGATGTTACGGTGTTTCATGCCGGAACAGCAGAAAAGGACGGCACGATTGTGACCGCCGGCGGTCGGGTGTTGGGGGTGACCGCACGGGGCGCCACGGTGGCGAACGCCATCGAGCGGGCTTACCAGGGTGTGTCCGCCATCAGCTGGCGTGGGGTGCAATTCCGGCGTGACATCGGGCGCAAGGCGTTGGGCAGGAGCTGATTGGTACGCTTAATGCTTGACATTGGAGAAAGGGCTATGTTTTAGTCCAGCTACTTTCGAACCTAAACAGGAGGTTGTAACGATGAAAAAAGCTCTGATTGCGATGGTTGCCATGGTTGCCTTTGCCGGTTCCGCTTTTGCTGCCGCTCAGGAAAACTATGAGTACAAGGGTGGTTCCTTCGGCAAGGTGGCCTTCCCCCACAA
>DIKW01000111.1:307-1600 GCA_002424705.1 Geobacter sp. UBA5608 | reverse complement strand
TCGAGATCAACAAGGACGTGGCCCACAACCAACTGTGCGTCAAGTGCCACAAGGCCGAAGCCAAGGGTCCCCAAGGCTGCAAGGATTGCCACAAGAAGTAACCTGGCCGGACGGTCATTGTTTGTCAAAAAGGGTCGGCATCTGCCGGCCCTTTTTGTTTGTGTTACGGGTTCTTTCTTGACAAAAAAGCACTACCCTTTTCGAGGCGGATGGTTTATAAGAATCACACATACAAGACATAAATGGTCTGGTATTATGAGCCTCAGCTAATACATCTCCGGGAGTGACAATCTTGAGTACGAACGAACGCAGCCTGGTGCAGCAAATCTGGGATTTTTTCTGCTCTCTCAAACTGACCATCTTTCTGCTGATCACCCTGGCCATCACCTCGATCATCGGAACCATTATCCCCCAGTTCCCCAACATCGATCAGCGCTACTGGGCCACCATCAGTGACACCAAGCGGGCCCTGTACGAGAAGCTGGGCTTCTTCGACATGTACCACTCCTGGTGGTTTCTGGCGCTGTTGGCCCTGTTTACCATCAACCTGATCGCCTGCTCCATCAAGCGCTTGCCCCATGTCTTTAGATTCGTTACTGAACCGGCCACCACACTGTCAGAGACGCAGCAGAAGATATTTGCCTCCCGTGATGTCAAGCTGGCATCGTCTCTGGAGGAAAGCAAGGAACGGCTGGCTGCGTTCCTGGGGGCCGAGTTCGCCAAGCCGGTCATCACCCAGGTCGATCACCAGTATCACCTGTTCGCCCAGAAGAATCCCTGGTGCCGGCTGGGGGTCTACGTGGTGCACTTCAGCATTGTGGTGATCTTTGTTGGGGCCATCATCGGCAACCTGTTCGGCTATAAGGGCTTTGTGGCGATTGTGGAAGGCGAAACCATCAACGCCATCCAGGCCCGTAGCGGCAAGACCATCCCGCTGGGTTTCGAGGTTCGCTGCGACCAGTTTACGGTCACCTTTTACGATGCCCCCGGCGGCGGGCCGAGCGGGATGCCCAAGGAGTTCAAGAGCATCCTGACCCTGACCGAAAACGGCAAGGAGATCCCCGGTTACAAGCATGTCCGGCTGATCGTCAACGAACCGTTGACCTATAAGGGGATCACCTTCTATCAATCCAGTTATGGTCCGGCCTCGGACCCGACCGCCTTCTTCTTCTCGGTGACTAACCGTGGCAGCGGCGCCACTGAGCAGATCGCACTGCGGCCGGGGGCCCAGACGAAACTGCCGGATGGTCGCAGCGCCACTATTGTGGATCTGACCGACAACCCCGGCGAAGG
>DIKW01000111.1:0-262 GCA_002424705.1 Geobacter sp. UBA5608 | reverse complement strand
CCCTCACTGGATGACCTGCGCGGCGATCGCCTGATCTTCACCTTTACCGGCACGGATTCCAAGATGTACACCGGCCTGCAGGTCAACAAGGATCCCGGCGTCTGGGTGGTCTGGACCGGCTGCATCATGATGTGTCTGGGGCTTTGCATCGCCTTCTTCATGTCCCACAAGCGGGTCTGGATCGTGTTGTCCCCTGGCCATGCCCGGATCTTTGGTAATGCCAGCAAAAATCAGCCGGCCTTCCAAGACGAGTTTGAGGCCC
>DIKW01000011.1:7417-8637 GCA_002424705.1 Geobacter sp. UBA5608 | reverse complement strand
GTTTGAACAGCTGATCGGCTGTGGCTGTCAGGCGCCCAGTTCTTCCGTGAGCCCTTCCACCACGGCCCTGACCTCAGCCAGCATGTCGCTGGCCTGGGAAGAACGCTCGTGCTTCAGGTAGAGCTGGTAGTACCTGAGCGCCTCCTCCATCCGGTCCTGATCCATACAGATGCTGCCCAGGGTCAGGTAGCTCATGCTGAAGGCCGGATCCAATTTGATGGCAGTGAGGCACTGTTCTTCAGCTTCGTCCAGTTCATCCAGGTCGTAGAACAGTTCACCCAGGTTGTGGTAGGCGGCCGGGTCCTCAGGTTCGAGTTCAATCCCTGTTTGATAGGCCTCGATCGCCTTCTGGTGCTCGCCTTTGCCGTACCAGGCATCCCCCAGCGCATTCCAGGCAAACAGGTTGGTTGGTTCCCGGTCCAGTGCCTGCTGAAAAGCGCTGATCGCCTCGTCGGCCTTGTCCTGGGCATGGTACACCAGGCCGATGCTGACCAGCGCGTCGCTGTCCTGCGGATCTACTTCCAGCACCCGTTGGTAGCTTTGTATGGCTTCCTGGTGTTGACCTGCCTCCAGCTGCAGGTCCCCCAGGGTGGTCAGGGCATCCGGGTCGTCCGGCGCGAGCAGCAGACCGGCCCGGTAGGCGGCAATGGCCTCCTCCAGACGTCCCAGCTCAGCCAGCGCGTCGCCCTGATAGAAAAAACCTGCAGGATCGTCGGGATGCAGGGCCCGGTAGCCGGACAGGGTCTCCAGCGCCCCGGCAGGATTGTCGGCTTCCAGCTGGTCGATGGCGGTGGTCAATACGGGGTCAAGGGTGTCGCTGCTCATGGTCAGGTGTCCTCCCGGCTGCTGTACGTGTCAGCAGGCTAGCACAGTCGATGCCTGCTGTGGATAGTAAAAATTTTGCAATCTGTAAACTTTGTTTTATACTGCCGGCCACCACTCTCATGAACGGGGTTTTCCATGCACCGCGATCAGCCGCAGCAAACCCTCGGATTGCGTACCCTTGAAGATATCAGCAGCATCATCCTGCATTCCCACGATCTCCACGAGACCCTCGATAATATCGTCACCATCGTTGCCAAACGGATGAACAGCGACGTCTGCTCGATCTACCTGCTTGAGGATGATGGCGAGACCCTGGTGCTGAAGGCCACCAAAGGTCTGGCCAAAGGGGCGGTGGGCAAGATCAGCATGAAGACTTCTGAAGGTCTTTCAGGGTT
>DIKW01000011.1:1772-7382 GCA_002424705.1 Geobacter sp. UBA5608 | reverse complement strand
AAGTATTTCAAATACTCACGCGAAGAACGCTATAACTCGTTTCTGGGCCTGCCGCTGTTTGAGCGCAAGACGCCGATCGGCGTGATCGTGGTGCAGAACAAGGAACCGCGTCTGTTCAGCGAGGACGAGATCAGCGCCCTGCGCACGATTACCTTCCAGATCAGCAGTATCGTGCTCAACGCCAAACTTTTGGATTCGATTCAGACCAAGGAGCAGGAACGGGCCTTTTACGAGCAGGAACTGGCCCGGCTGCGCACCAGCCGTCCCGGTGAGCGGCATGGCGCTGAACATGACGGCCGTTCACGCATCCTGCATGGCACGGCGGTATCGGGCGGTGTCTGCCGCGGCAAGGTCTATATCCTCGATCGTTTCAGCGACAAGGTAATCAATGTCGCCAAGGTGGGCAGCAAGGCCGAGGAGCTGAAAAAGTTTCAGCTGGCCCTGGAAAAGGTCACCATTCAGACCATCTACATGGAAAAGCGGGTCAGTGAACTGCTCTCCGCAGGGGATGCCGCCATCTTTCACACCCACTTGATGATCCTGGAGGACCGCGGTTTTTCAGGCAAGGTGCAGGAGCTGATCGAGCAGGGCAGCGGCGCCGCCCGGGCGGTGCACGAAGTGGTGCAGGGCTATATCGAGGTGTTCGGCGCCATGGAAGATCCCTATCTGCGGGAACGTTCCGCCGACATGGAGGACATCGGCCGCCGGATCATCGATGTGCTGCAGGGCAACGAGCATGACGGGGTCAAGCTGAAAGAAGCGCGGATCATCATTGCCGAGGATATCTTCCCCTCGGACATGGCCATGCTGGATCACGAACGGGTGTTGGGGATCGTGATCGAAAAGGGTAATGTCTACTCCCATGCCGCCATCATGGCCAAGTCGCTGGGTATCCCTGCCGTGGTGGGGGTGGCCGGCCTGTTGCAGGCCGCCGACGTCAAGGACCGCATGATTGTGGACGGCGCCTCGGGCAACATCTACCTGAACCCGGACAAGCATGTCTGCGACGAGTATCAGCGGCTGGAGCAGGACTACACCACACGGCTTAAGGAGCTGGAGCCGCTGCGGGACCTGCCGGCAGTGACCACCAACGGCACGCGGATCACCCTGCGGGCCAACATCGGTCTGATCTCCGATATCAAGGTGGCGGTGGCCAACGGGGCTGAGGGGGTGGGGCTCTACCGTACTGAGTTTCCCTACATGACCCGCACCAGTTTCCCCGATCGCCATGATCAGGCAGCCCTTTACCGTAAGATTCTGGAAGGGTTTCCGGATCAGCCGGTCAATATCCGCACCCTCGATATCGGCGGCGACAAGGGACTACCCTACTTCACCTACCCGCAGGAAGATAACCCGTTTCTGGGCTGGCGATCGATCCGGGTCTCCCTGGAGGAACAGGCCATCTTCAAGGAGCAGTTAGCCGGCATCCTGCTGGCGGCCCCGGCCGGGCGTCCCACCATCATGTTTCCACTGATCTCCTGCCTGGATGAGGTGCGGGCCATCCGTCGCATCTTGGCTGAGGTGGTGCAGGAACTGCGGGCGGAGGGCTGCCAGGTCTGCGAAGAGTTGCCGTTGGGGATCATGGTTGAGGTGCCGGCGGCGGTGCAGATTGCTCACTTGCTGGCCAGGGAGGTGGACTACCTGAGCATCGGTACCAACGACCTGATCCAGTATATGCTGGCTGCCGACCGCAACAACCCCAAGGTGAAACAGTATTACGAGCCGTACCACCCGGCGGTGTTGCATGCCATAAAAAGGGTGGCCGACGTGGGCCACGAGGTGGGCACTAAGGTCTCGATCTGCGGCGAGATGGCGGCTGATCCGCTGAATGCCCTGCTGCTGGTGGGGATGGGGATTCGTGAATTCAGCCTGTCGGCCCCCAGCATCCCGGTGGTCAAACAGGCCCTGCGCAGCCACTCGTTGCGCCAGTGTCAGGCCTTGTCCCGCACGGTGCTGTCCCTGGATTCCGGGGCGGACATCAAGGCGTATCTGGCGAAGAAACGCACGCAGTTGCTCGGATAGACCCGCCCGGAAGTTTACTCATACCGCCACTTGAAGGTAACCACCTTGCAGCCCGGCATCGCCTTGCGCAAGGCTGCCAGTCCCGTTTCGGTGACCTTGGTGCCGCTGAAGGTCAGCCATTTGAGCCCTTTGAGCGGCAGCAGGTTCACCAGCCCGTCATCGGTGATCTCGCTGTGGTACAGGTACAGCCGCCGCAGGCCGGTCAGACAGGCCAGGTGCTTCAGGCCGGCATCGCTGACCGCAGTGTTGGAGAGGTACAACTCCTGTAAGCCGGATAGTTTGCAGAGCCGTTCCAGGGCTTCATCACTGACTTCATACAGAAACAGGGCCTGCAGGTCGTTTTTTCCCAGCGATTCCAGGAAGGACAAGCCGGCCGGACCGTCTCCCCGCACATCGAGCCGCAGCGCCATCTCCAGCGGGATTTCCCGCACTCCCCGTGCAGTTCCCAACTTTTGCCAGTCACGATAATCCACCGACTTGATCGGCCGCAGATACAGGGTGCCGTAGCTCTGATCAGACGGGAAGCGAACCAGCCTGGTCTCCAGCTGTGGTGTCTGCCGCTCATCGACGGCTTCCGGTTCACCTTTCAGCAGCGCCAGCCGTTTGCGGGCCTTGGCCAGGTCTAGGTCCACCGTGGCGGCCATCTCTGCCAGCAGGTCGATTCCATCACTTAATGCATCGTCAACCCGCTGTTTGAAGCGGTAGATGTCGGATCCGATCAGCTCAGCGGTCTGGTCGCGCAGTTCCTGTATGGTCTGGCGCACATGGGCCAGCTGGCGGATCAGGCGGATCAGCTCGGTGCCGATATCCAGCCCCTGTGCCAGCTCCGGGCCTAACTGCCACTCGCGCAGCAGGCGGTGCAGGCCGGTGCGGTCACCTTCCTGGTAGGCCTGGTTGGCGATAACCATCAATTCCTGGCGCCGAAACCGTTCGTGGTCGTCCATCCCCAGATCGGGGTGGATCGTCTTGGCCACCTCGCGGTAGAGGGCCTTCAGGCTCTTTTCCTCCATGATGCTGGTGGTGTCGGGATCATCATCCAGCAGGCTGGTGGTCCCCAGGGGGCGGTTCAAGGTTTCGTGTTCGGAGGTGTGGTAGTACTTGTGATGTTCCTCGTCGGCATCGCTGCCTAAAAGGCCGCTGATCTGCCATTCCAGTTGTTCCAGTTCACTGATGCGGGCCCCCAGCAACTGCTCGTAGGCCCGCTCAAAGACACGGATCTCGGACTTGATGGCGGAAAGATCCCGCTCGCAGCGTGCCTGGTCTTCCAGCAGGCCGGCCAGCTCCTGGCGCTTTTTGGTGAGCTCTATCTCTTCAGGGGATTTCATGACAGACCGGACTCCGTACGGTAGCCGTTACGATAGGCAATCGATCGCGGTGGTGCAAGGGATTTTTACCCGCCTGGGGCGGACGGGGTGAACAGTTCGCGGGCCAGCCGCAGGCTGATCTTGCGTTGTTGCTCCAACGCCGCCCGGTACAGGCTGTTGCAGGCGTTGACCAGTGCTCCCACGTCACGCGGCAGCACCGTCAGCAGCCAGACCGCCACATCGTCCGGCAGCAGCACCTGGCGGTCGGCGGCCAGCTTGGCGATCAGCATCCGGCGCGAGGTGTCGTCGCTTACATCCAGTTGGGCCACCAGACCCCAGAGCAGTCGCGAGATCAGGTGATCGTCCAGATTGGTCAGCTCGCGGGGTGTGCGGTTTGCCGCCAGTGCCACCGGCAGGCCGGCGCTGTGGAAATGGTTGAACAGTTCCCAGAGCATCTGGCGCAGGACCGGCGTGTCGGGCAGCAGGTGCAGGTCGTCCACCAGCAGGGCCGGCAGGCTGCTCAGCTCTTCAAATAGGCCGATGCTGTTGCCGTCTGTAAACTCTTTACACGATGCCACCCGGCTGTCACAACCGATGGTCTGCTGGATGGCGTGCAGCAGATGTGACTTGCCGCAGCCGGTGGGCCCATACAGAACGAGCAGTTTTTCGTGGCCATCGGGATCGGTCAGTTGCCGGGCAAAGGCCAGGGCAGTGGCGTTGCCGTCGCAGCAAACGAAGTTTTCAAAACGGTAGCTGGGGGTGACCGGCAGGTCGAGGGCCTGTTGCATCTAGAACAGCGCCCCCTGGGGCGCCTGAGGTTCGAGCCTGCCAAAGTGGCGATAGGCTGCAGGCGTGGCGGTGCGGCCCCGTGGTGTACGGTTTAAGAAGCCGTTCTGGATCAGGAACGGTTCGTAGACATCCTCGATGGTGTCGCTCTCTTCACCGATGGCCGCGCCGATGGTGTCCAGCCCCACCGGTCCGCCGCCGAATTTGTCGATAATGGTCAGAAGGATCATGCGGTCCATCTGGTCGAAGCCCATCTCGTCGATCTCCAGCAGCTGCAGGGTTTCCTGTACCACGTTGCGGGTGATGGCGCCGTTGGCTCGGACCTGGGCGAAGTCGCGCACCCGGCGCAGCAAGCGGTTGGCGATACGGGGGGTACCACGGCTGCGACGGGCCAGCTCCAGAGCCCCTTCACGGTCGATGCCCATGCCCAGGATGCGGGCCGAGCGGGTGACGATCACCGCCAGTTCATCATGGGTGTAGAATTCAAGCCGCGAGATAACCCCGAAACGGTCCCGCAGGGGTGACGACAGCAGGCCGGCCCGGGTGGTGGCCCCCACCAGCGTGAAGCGGGGCAGGTCCAGCTTGATGGAGCGGGCGCTGGGCCCCTGGCCGATGATGATATCCAGCTGGAAGTCCTCCATGGCCGGATAGAGGATCTCCTCCACCACGTGGGACAGCCGGTGGATCTCATCGATAAACAGCACGTCGTGGGCTTCCAGATTGGTCAGGATGGCGGCCAGGTCACCGGGCCGCTCGATCACCGGGCCGGAGGTTGACTTGATGTTGACCCCCATCTCGCTGGCCACGATGTTGGCCAGGGTGGTCTTGCCCAGGCCGGGAGGGCCGTAGAGCAGCACATGGTCCAGCGCCTCGTTGCGTCCCCGGGCCGCCTCGATGAACAGCCGCAGGTTGGCGCGGATCTTCTCCTGGCCGATGTAGTCGTCCAGGGTACGGGGGCGCAGGGTGGCGTCAAACTGGAAATCGTCGTCGCTTTTCTGGGGGGAGATGGCACGGTCCATGGCCCCGACTATGACCGAATTTTCATGCCTTGTCAAAGGAGCCGCCAACATGCTAGAAAGGGTCTGCCTCGCACCAGATTGCGGGGCCTTTTTGATCTGACGAGGTGCCTTATGCAAACCCGTGAACTGACTATCGGCAACGTAAAACTGGGAGGCGGACGTCCCCTGGCCCTGATCGCCGGTCCCTGTGTGATTGAAGACAAAGAGGCGACCCTGCGCCACGCCGAGCGGTTGTTAACCATCTGTAACGGCTTGGGCATGGGCCTGATCTTCAAGGCCTCCTACGACAAGGCCAACCGCACCTCGGTGCATGCCTTCCGCGGTCCCGGCATGGACGAGGGGCTGCAGATCCTGGCAGCGGTTAAGGAAAAGCTGGGGCTGCCGGTGCTGTCCGACATCCATTCCATCGAGCAGGTGGAACCGGCGGCCCAGGTGTTGGATGTGCTGCAGATTCCGGCCTTCCTCTGCCGCCAGACCGA
>DIKW01000011.1:622-1595 GCA_002424705.1 Geobacter sp. UBA5608 | reverse complement strand
CCCGGCGGCCAGGGCACCTCCTCCGGCGGTCAGCGCGAGTTTGTGGAGTTTCTGTCCCGTGCGGCGGTGGCCACCGGCATCGACGGCATCTTCATGGAGGTGCACGAGGACCCGGACAAGGCGCTGTGCGACGGCCCCAACTCGATTCCGTTGGCTGAACTGCCGGCCCTGCTTAAAAAATTGCAGGCCCTGGATGCGGTGGTGCGCTGATGGCTATCCTGGCTGAGGCAAAACGGGTGATTCAGATCGAGGCCCAGGCGGTGGCTGCCCTGGCGGAGCGGCTGGATGCCTCCTTTCAACAGGCGGTTGAGCTGATCCTGGCCAGTAAGGGCCGGGTGGTGGTGACCGGCATGGGCAAGTCCGGCCTGGTCGGGCAGAAGATCGCCTCCACCATGGCCTCCACCGGTACGCCGGCTTTTTTCCTGCACCCGGCCGAAGGGATCCACGGCGATCTGGGTATGATTATGACCGGCGACGTGGTGATCGCCATCTCAAACAGCGGCGAGACCGACGAGCTGTTGCGGATTCTGCCGAGCATCAAGCGCCTGGGCGCCCACCTGATCGCCTTGAGCGGCAATCCTGATTCGACGTTGTCTAAAGCCGGTGACCTCTTTTTGGATGTCTCGGTCAAGGAGGAGGCCTGCCCCTTGGGTCTGGCCCCGACCGCATCCACCACCGCCACCCTGGCCATGGGCGATGCCCTGGCGGTGGCACTGCTGGTGGAACGGGGCTTCAAGGCCGAAGACTTCGCCATCTTCCATCCAGGCGGCTCGCTGGGTAAGAAGCTGTTGCTGCGGGTGGAGGATATCATGCACAGCGGCAGTGCCATACCGCTGGTGGCGGAAGGTATCTTGATGAAAGAGGCGCTGTTTGAGATCACTGCCAAGGGTCTGGGTATCACCGGCGTGACCGATGCCGATGGCACGCTGCTGGGGGTGATCACCGACGGCGACCTGCGCCGGGCCCTGGAGCG
>DIKW01000011.1:0-445 GCA_002424705.1 Geobacter sp. UBA5608 | reverse complement strand
GGCCAAGGATATTTTTTATGCATGAAAAACTGAAGCAGATCGAACTATTGCTGTTGGATGTGGATGGGGTGATGACCGACGGCCGCATTATCTGGGACGCACACGGCGTGGAGACCAAGGCCTTCAACGTCAAGGACGGCCACGGCATCAAGCTGGTGCAGCGGGCCGGCGTTCAGGTGGGGATCATTACCGGACGCACCTCGCCGGTGGTCGATCTGCGCGCCCGTGAACTGGGGATCGATATCCTCTATCAGGGGGCGCTCCAAAAACTGGACAGTTACCAGGATATCAAGCGGCGCACCGGGCTGGAGGATCACCAGATCGCCTACATGGGCGATGATGTGATCGACGTGCCGGTCATGCGGCGGGTCGGTTTCTCGGCCGCCCCGGCCGATGCCCTGCCGGAAGTGGCGGCGCTGGCCGACTACGTGGCCCGTTGTGCAGG
>DIKW01000020.1 GCA_002424705.1 Geobacter sp. UBA5608 | reverse complement strand
GCCGCCGAAGGCCAGGCGCTCAATGGTCAGTTCCGACACCGTCATGTAAGACAGGGGATACCGCGCAGGGTACGCTTGATCCGCTGCTGATATTCTTTGGCAAGAAAACGGGCCGCAAAGTCAGGATGCTCCACGAGCGGCACCAGCTGCGCCAGCAGGCGCTGCTGCAGGACGGCGCGGGTCTCGTCAACCAGTTCCGGCGGCACCGCCATCTGCTCGACACTGCGCACCAGCGGCACCGGATCACCCAGCTGACGCCGCAACTCTGCAAGACGCTCCGAATCTTTAATATTGGCAGCTGACAACGGCACCAGGCAGCGGGCCTCGATGCTCAGGCGCCAGTAGCCGCCAAAATAGTGGCGAGACGTATCGAACAGCTCCAGACGCAGGCCGTTGGCAAACTCGCGTACCATCAACGCGTCCTTCTCAGACATAACGCCCCTCTTCCAGCACCTTGACCAGCTCCACCACCTTGGCCACCACCAGCTCTTCAAGCTTGGCCCCCTTTTCAGGCGTAGCCTTGGAGGGATCGCCCCACACCCCGCCCGGCCAGTATCTGCGTTTATCCCGCACCAGGATGCCGGTGGGGAAACTGGGGTATTCAGCGGGGGAGCTGCCCTGCACCAACTGGGGGTGACTGTGCATGATACGGGAGGTCTCGATCTCGCCGGCATGGGCGTCGTTTGGCGTCTCCACCAGTCCGCGCCCCTGCTCCTTGGCCAATTCATACTCGGTGACCACGGCAATCCGCAGCTCCGGCAGTTCAGGCAGCAACTCCTCGCCGGCATCCTGCAACGCCATCCGGTGGGCGCCGCCGGCATGGCCGGTCAGCACGATCACATTGCGGAAGCCCTGACCGTAGAAAGAACGGACCAGATCCTTCAGCAGGCTGCGCAGGGTGGTGGTGGAGATGGAGATGGTGCCGGGGTGCTGATTGGTGGAGCGGCAGTTGCCGTAATGGATCGGCGGCGCCACGAATAACGGTATCCGCTCGGCAGCCCGCTTGCCCACCTCGTAGGCCTGAATGGTGTCGGTACTGAGCGGCAGGTGGCTGCCATGCTCTTCAAGTGCACCAAAGGGTATGTACACGGTGCGACAGGTCACAAGCCCCGCCTCCACCTGTGTCATGGTCATCTCCTCCAGGATCACAAGACCTCCAGAAAACGGTGCATCTGGGGCAGCACCCGCACATCGTACAGCTGTCTGCTGGCCAAGGCCTGCAGCCGCAACAGGCGCTGCGCCGGCACTGCAACCCGTCCATCCCGGTCAGTAACCGGCTGTATGACAAGAGGTATTTCGTCATCTATCGTGGCAACCAGTTTACAGGCTGTAACCAGTTCCTGATCAACGGTCAGCTCACCCACCACCACCTTGACCGAGACATCCCGCTCCCGGGCCGCCTCCAGGAAACGACGATGTTCCTCCCACAACTCCGGCGTGGCTGCGGCTGAGGGTAGCTTGATATCCATGCAGATAAAGTCCAGGTGCTCAATCAAGCGCGACACGGCATCCGGCAGGGTGCCGTTGGTCTCCAGGTGGATCGGCAGCAGNNTCCGGCAGCCATTGTGCCAGCAGGTCGGCGTGCAAGAGCGGCTCACCGCCGGTGATACTGATCGAATGATGGGCGTCGGGCAGTTCCTTGCACCAGCGATGCACAATATCCAGCACCGTCTGCAGGGAGACCGGCTGGGGTATCTCCTGAAACTGGCCGCTGCCCGGTGCGGTCTCCACACGACAGACCGTTGGCGACTCGATGCTGGTGTCGCAGTAGGCGCAGTCCAGGTTGCAGCCGGGCAGACGGATAAAGATCTGGCGATAGCCGGCCAGCACCCCTTCACCCTGCAGCGATGAAAAGATCTCGATCAGCGGTGTACTGCTATGCATAGTATTCGGCACAGGCATTGTCCGACTCCCAGACCCCCACCTTCTCGACCGTGATGTTACCGTTATTCAGCTGTTGCGACAGACGTTGGTACAGAAAACGGGCGATATTTTCAGAGGAGGGTGACAACTCTTTGAAAAACTCATGCTGGTTGACATACTTGTGGTCCAATTCATCCAGCAGTCTGCTGGTCTCTTTCTTCAGCACCTTGAAATCAATGGCCAGGCCGGCCTGGTCCAGTTCCCGTGCGGTAACGGTTACTTCCACCTTCCAGTTATGGCCGTGGAGGTTTTCGCAATCCCCCTGATAATTGATCAGATTATGGGCGGCAGCAAAGCCGGTCTTGATGGTCAGACGATACATGGGCTTCCTTTCATCGATGCAAATAGGCGGACATAGTACACAAAACAAGGGGCGACCGCAAGGCCGCCCCACTGCTACCGGCAACATTCATACAAACAAAGCAGACATACGCAAACGTCTGCCTGTGGCTTCGTTATCCCTGCAGGGCCTGTTTCAGATCGGCAATGATATCTTGTACGCCCTCAATGCCAACCGACAGCCGGATGAAGTCCGGCGTCACCCCGGCGGCGCGCTGCTCTTCGTTGCTTAACTGCTGATGGGTGGTGCTGGCCGGGTGAATCACCAGGGTCTTGGCATCGCCGATATTGGCCAGATGCGACGCCAGCTTCAGCCGGTCGATGAAGCACAGCGCCGCCTCGCTGCCCCCTTTTACGCCGAACCCGATGATGGCTCCGGCGCCATCGGGCAGGTAACGCTGCACCCGCTGATGATCAGGATGGGAAGGCAGGCCGGGATAGTTGACCCAGGCCACCTGGGGCTGCTGTTCCAGCCAGAGGGCAACCTGCTGCGCGTTTTCAACATGGCGCGGCATGCGCACCTGCAGGGTCTCCAGGCCCTGGATGAACTGGAAGGCGTTAAAGGGTGACAGGCAGGCACCCAGATCACGCAGCAACTGGACCCGCATCTTGATGATGAACGACAGGTTGCCCACCGCCTGCCAGAAGACTGCGCCGTGGTAGGCCGGATCCGGCTCGGTAAACTCGGGGAATTTGCCGTTGTCCCAGGGGAAGCGGCCGCCATCCACCACGCAGCCGCCGATGCTGGTGCCGTGGCCGCCGATAAACTTGGTCAGCGAATAGACCACGATATCGGCGCCATGCTCCAGGGGCCGGAACAGGGCCGGCGTGGTGACGGTGTTGTCCACCACCAGCGGGATGCCGGCCTCGTGGGCAATTTTGGCCACCGCCTCAAAATCGTCGATGTTATTGTTGGGGTTGCCGATCGATTCGCAGAAGATCAGACGGGTATTCTCGTCAATGGCCCGGCGATAGTTCTCCGGATCGTGGCTATCCACAAAACGGGTGGTGATGCCGAAGCGTGGCAGTGTGTGGTGGAACAGGTTATAGGTGCCGCCGTACAATGAACTGGACGATACGATATTCTGGCCGGCCCTGGCCAGGGTCATGATGGTGTAACTGATGGCGGCCTGACCGGAGGCCAGCGCCAGGGCTGCCACCCCGCCGTCCAGCGCGGCCATCCGCTTTTCCAGCACATCGGTGGTGGGATTCATCAAGCGGGTATAGATATTGCCGAATTCCTTGAGGGCAAACAGGTTGGCGGCATGCTCACTGCTTTTGAAGATGTAGGAGCTGGTCTGATAGATCGGCACTGCCCGCGACAGGGTGGGGTCGGCTGCGGGATCGTGTCCGGCGTGCAGGGCCAGGGTGGCAAGAGATTGCTTGGCGTCCATGGTTCTTCTCCATTTTTAAGGATAAGTCACCCTACACATTCCATACATTTTAAGTCAAGTTCGTTTTAAGGGATCGCATATTTTTTAATGAAGTCACCTTCAAAGGAGCAGACACCGTTTCTACCGCCCTCCTTGGCACCGTACATCGCCGCGTCAGCAGCCCGGATCAGCTCGGTCTTGTTGGGTGCGTCATCGGGATAGGTTGCCACGCCGAAGCTGGCGGACATCAGGATCTGCTCGCCGCTGTC
>DIKW01000109.1 GCA_002424705.1 Geobacter sp. UBA5608 | reverse complement strand
GGTGGTGGATATCGGCATCCCGCCGGAAGCGGTCCAGCGGGCGGGTCTCAAGGGTACGGCGCTTGATTCGTCGGTTCTCGCGTCCCTTCTTCCCGGGCGGTCAGCCGCCAGCCACAAGGGCAACTACGGCCATCTTCTTGTCCTGGCCGGTTCAGCGGGCAAGACCGGGGCGGCCATCCTGGCNNGCCCGGGCCGCCCTGCGCATGGGCACCGGTCTGGTCACCCTGGGCGTGCCCGCTGACCTCAACCCCATCTTCGAAACGACCCTGGTGGAGGCCATGACCGTCCCCATGCCCTGTTCGGCCTCCTGCCTGGCCGTTGCCGATGTCGACCGCATCGCGGAACAGCTTCCCGGCAAGAGCGGGGTGGTCCTCGGGCCGGGCCTGGGGCTGCACCCGGACACCCAGGAACTGGTGCACAAACTCTACCGCGAGGTTGCCCTGCCCATGGTAGTGGATGCCGATGCCCTCAATATCCTGGCCCGGCAGCCGCAGCTCCTTGCCGATCCGCCGGCGGCCCGGGTGCTCACCCCGCATCCCGGCGAAATGGCCCGGCTGACCGGCAAAAACACCCGGGCGATCCAGGAGGACCGCCTCGCCGCCGCCCTCCAGTTTACCGCCTCGCTCAACCCGGCGGAAGCCAGGGTCACCCTGGTGCTCAAGGGGGCAGGCACGCTGGTCTGCGATCCTGACGGCTCCTGGGCGGTCAATACCACGGGCAACCCCGGCATGGCCAGCGGCGGCATGGGCGACGTGCTGACCGGCGTGCTGACCGCCCTGCTGGGCCAAGGGTTCCCCCCCTGGCAGGCCTGCCAGCTGGGGGTCTTCGTCCACGGTCTGGCCGGTGATCTGGTGGCCGCCGACAAAGGCGAGATCGGCATGCATGCCGGCGACGTCGTTGAGGCCCTGCCCTATGCCTTCAAACAACTCATGCGCCGAACCAACAGGCAACAGACACCAGAACCATCATCCCAGAAATGAGGTACCAACCATGAAAACCGTTGCCGACATCATGACCCGTGAAGTGATCACCGTCAGCAAAGAGACCACGGTCCGCGACCTGGCCGAACTGTTCATCAGCAAACGGATCGGCTCCCTGCCGGTGGTGGACGAGGCCGGCAACGTAATCGGCATCGTCACCGAATCCGACCTGGTGGAACAGGGCAAAAACGTACACCTGCCCACTGTGATCACCCTGTTCGACTGGGTAATCTACCTGGAGACCGAAAAGAGCCTGGAGCGCGAACTGAAAAAGATGGGCGGCCGTACCGTGGGCGACATCTTCCAGCAGGAACTGATCTCCATTGCGCCGGACGCCGCCATCAGCGCCGCTGCCGACCTGATGAGCAACCGCCATGTCAACTCGCTGCCGGTGCTGGAAAACGGCAAGCTGATCGGCATCGTCTCCCGCATCGACATCATCCGCACCTTGCTCGTCTAGCGACCATGTTGACGTTTGAAACAAACTCACCCGCAGAAACCGAACAGTTGGGGGCCCGCTTGGGTTCCCAACTGCGTTCCGGCGACATCATCACCCTGGTGGGCCAGCTGGGGGGCGGCAAGACCTGTTTCGTGCGCGGTGTGGTGCAGGGGGCCAATCCGGCCTGCGCCGATCAGGTGGCCTCGCCGACCTACGCCCTGATGCACCACTATGACGGCCCGGTACCGATCTACCATTACGATTGCTACCGCTTGCGGGGTGCCGACGATGCCCTGGAGATCGGCCTGACCGATCAATTATCCAGTACCGGCATCTGCCTGGTTGAATGGCCGGAACGGATCAGCAGCGAACTGCCCGCTGACCATCTGGAGATCCGCTTTGCCCATGCCGGTGACGACCGACGCCGGATCAGCTTCCTACCACACGGCCTCCGCGCCCATGAACTGGTCGTTCACCTCACGCAGACCCCATAAAAAAGCCTTGTTTCCAGATTCCTGTTCTGCTATCTATAAAAACCTTTATGTTTTTTAGATTACTGCATCATCACGCATCAAAAGACAGGTGCGTTGAAGACTTTGAACGAAGGAGCGCGGTATGGCACTGGTAGTCCAAAAATACGGCGGCACCTCGGTCGGCACCACCGACCGGATCAAGAACGTTGCCAAGCGGATCATCAAGACCTACGAGGCCGGCAACGAAGTGGTGGTGGTGGTTTCGGCCATGTCCGGCGAGACCAACAAACTAGTAGCCCTGGCCAACGAGATGGTCGACATCCCGGACAACCGGGAATACGACGTGGTGGTTGCCACCGGCGAGCAGGTCACCATCGGTCTGTTATCGATGTACCTCAAATCCCTGGGTTACAAGGCCAAGTCCTACCAGGGCTGGCAGGTGCCGATCATCACCGACAGCACCTTTGCCAAGGCCCGCATCGAAAGCATCGACGGCAGCAAGATGCAGGCCGACCTGAAGGCCGGCAACATTGTGGTGGTGGCCGGTTTCCAGGGTGTCGACAAGGACGGCAACCTGACCACCCTGGGCCGCGGCGGTTCCGACACCTCGGCGGTGGCCCTGGCGGCAGCTCTCAAGGCCGACGTCTGCGAGATCTACACCGATGTGGACGGCGTCTACACCACCGACCCCAACGTCTGCAAGGACGCCCGCAAGGTGGAAAAGGTATCCTACGACGAGATGCTGGAACTGGCCAGCCTGGGCGCCAAGGTGCTGCAGATCCGCTCCGTTGAGTTTGCCAAGAAATACGACGTGGACGTGCATGTCCGCTCCAGCTTAAACGACAACACCGGTACCATGGTTACCAGGGAGGATAAAGATATGGAAGGGATTCTCGTTTCCGGGGTCGCCTACGACAAGAATGAAGCCAAGATCGCTGTGCTGGGAGTGCCTGACAAGCCGGGCATTGCCGCCAAGCTGCTGACCCCGCTCTCCGACGCCGCCATCTCGGTGGATATGATCGTGCAGAACGTCAGCCATGATGGCATGACCGACTTCACCTTCACCGTCACCAAGGCCGACCTGAAAAAGGCCCTGCTGATCACCAACGAGGCTGCCAAAGAGATTCAGGCCAAGGAAGTGCAGTCCGACGAAAACATCAGCAAGATCTCCATCGTCGGCCTGGGCATGCGCAGCCACGCCGGTGTCGCCACCCGCATGTTTGCCGTGCTGGCCAAGAACAACATCAACATCGGCATGATCTCCACCTCCGAAATCAAGATCTCGGTGGTGATCGACGAAAAATACACCGAACTGGCCGTGCGGGTGCTGCACGAGGAGTTCGGTCTGGCCGGGTAATCCACCCCGTGTCCAACCTGCATCAACACGGGGATGTCGGCCAGGCCGGCATCCCCGTTTCGTTTCCCGCCATCACCGGCGCCATCCTGGCCGGTGGCCAGTCCACCCGTATGGGCAGCGACAAGGCGTTGCTGGAGCTGCACGGCCAACGGCTGCTGGAGCGGGTGCATTGCACCATGGCTAGCCTGTTCTGCAGCACCCTGCTGATCACCAACAGCCCTGAACGCTATGCCTTCCTGCCCTGCCCTGCCGCACCTGATCAGTTCGTTGGCGCCGGTTCCCTGGCCGGTATCCACGCCGCCCTGACCCATGCCGCCACCGAGTGGGTGTTTGTGGTGGCCTGCGACATGCCGCTGCTCAGCCGATCAGTAATCAGCTACCTCTGCAGCCTGAGGGACACCTACGAGATCGTTGTCCCGGAAAGCAGCAGCGGTCTGGAGCCGTTGCACGCGCTCTACCATCGCAGCTGCCTGCCGGAGGTGGAGGCGATGTTATCCGGCAGCCGCAAACGGATCATTGAGCTGTACGATCTCAAAAAAACACGCCGCGTGCCGTGGCATGAGATCGCCCGCTTGCCCGGCGCAGAGACCACCTTTCTCAACCTGAACACACCTGCCGAATTCGAGGCCATCACCGACGCGCCGCCCAGCTGACCAGGGCAAACGAATCCCTGTTTTTCTCTTAAACTATGCTATACTTACTGCGGCGTGGTGGTTGTCGAATCGGTACCAACTCTAACGGTGTGAGGTGAGATTATGAAAACCCTGGCTGATCTGGCACGTACCAAGCTGAGCGTAACCGGTGACGTTGAGCAGGCACACTATGACCATGACCTGCAGCGCCGCAATCTTGATCTAACCGCACAGGAAATTACCCATTGCTACAAGAGCAGCACCATGTTTGACGGAGAGGGCTCCAACGAGGCCGACCGCTAGTCGGTCAGCCAGCCGCATGGCAGTAAAACGGCGAGCAGCAGCAACCAACCGATCTGCGACAATCACCACGCCAACACCAGTGTCGAGCGGTACCTCTATGCCTCCTGTCACCTTCATCTACACCAACTCCCTTGACCTGACCGCCGACCTATTGATTGCACGGCTCGGTTCAGAACATATCTTCCGCTTCAACATCGATCTCTGGCGCGACTATCAGATCAAGGTCGACGCCGACGGCCTGTTCATCCAAAACCCGGCCGGACGCTCGGTACACCAGTCAGAGATCGCCAAATTCTACTGGCGTCGCCCCCATACCACGGCACGGCTCTACCCGCAGCGGGATATCCCCAAAGAGATCTGTTATATCGAGGAGGAGATCAGCTATGCCTTGCGCGATACGCTGAACCTGCTCTGGGCCGCCGGCAAGGTGGTGCTGACCGAACCGATGGCCGACTCGCGGATCGGCAAGCTGGTCCAGCTGTCGCTGGCGCACAGGTATTTCTCCGTGCCTGCCTACCGCTTTATGGTCGGCAGCGTCGACTTTCTTGCCGAGACCGCCGCACCGGTGATCGTCAAGAGCCTCTCCTCGGAACGGGTCAACCGGGAAAAGACCCTCTTCACCACCCAGGTTAACCAGCAAGAGCTGGACCCGCAGACCCCCTGGTTCATACAGGAGTATGTCCCGGCCTCCCATGACATCACCGTGGTCTACATCAGGGGCGACCTGTTCGCCTTCGAACTTGACCGCAGCCCGTTTGTTGCACAAACCGCCGACTGGCGCGAGGTGGCGCCGGAGATAGCGGTGGACGGGTGGCAGCCGCACCAGCTGCCGAGCGAGCTGCAGGACGCCATACAGGGCTTCATGCATGATCTGGGATTGCATTACGGACGGCTGGACCTGTTGCTGACCACGGAGGGCTACCGTTTTTTGGAGGTCAATGCCAACGGCGAGTGGGCCTGGCTTGATTTTGACAACCGGCACGGCCTGCTGGAGCGGATGCTAACCGAACTTTCCCCCCTGACCCCATGCCATCCGATCCCGATCAATCGCCAGATCATCCTCTAAGCGTTACCGTGGCAAGACGATCCCATGCCCGCTAGACAGAGCCAGCTCTTACGCAACAGCGACTTCCGTTGGTATTTCGGCTCCCGCACGATCTCACTCCTGGGCGACTCGATCCATTACATCGCCCTGATGTCCCTGATCTACCAGCAGACCCGCTCGCCGCTTGTGCTGGGTGGGGCACTGGTCACCATCCAGTCGTCACAAATCCTCTTCGATCTTTTTTCGGGGGTTGCCGCCGACCGTTGGAACCGCAAATGGACCATGATCGCCTGCGATGCCTACCGTGCCGCCGCCGTGATCGCCATCCCGTTCGTGCTCCCCTCAACCGGGCTGCTGTTCCTGCTGCTGTTCTCCATGGCCTGCGCCGAATCGTTCTACAACCTGGCCCGCGCCTCGCTACTGCCTGATCTGTTGCAGGGCGAGCAGCAGCTGGTGCAGGCCAACGCGCTGTTGCAGGCCGCAACCACCATGGTGATGACTGCCGGCCCCCTGGTTGCCGCAGCTGTGGTGGTCAGTTATGGCACCACCACGGCGTTCCTGCTGGACGGTTGCAGCTTTCTGCTGGCCGGCCTGCTGATCCTGCCGCTGAAAGACCGACAGGCACGCATCGCCCGTCTCAGGGCAGGCCTGATCAAAGAACTGGCGGACGGCTATCGTTATTTTATTCATCAACCGAGGATCGTCGGCGTCGTGGTCACCACCAGTCTGCTCTTAAGTGCTCTGTTTCTGCCGATGAGCCTGAAGATCGTCTTTGCAGATCAGTTTATCAGCGGGCAGGGCGTTGATGCCACCAGCGTGCTGGGGTACCTCAGCACCGCCAGTGGCCTGGGGGGGGTGTTCGGCGCGGCATTGCTGCCAAAGCTGACCAGACAGTGGGGGGTCTGGAAGATTATTGTACTCGGCGCTGCCTGCGCCAGTATTGAACTGTTCTGCTTCAGCGTTGCCAGCAACCTGTCACTGCTGCTGGTTGCCACCCTGCTCTCCGGCTGCGCCTTCACCTTTGTCACTGTCCCCGCCATGACCCTGGTGCAACTCACCGCCTGCAATGAGATGCGGGGCAAGGTGCTGGCCCTGTACAGCATGCTGCTGTCGGGCATCACCACCCTGGCCGTGCTGGGCGGCGGTCTCGCCGGCAGCACCATCGGCCTACGGCCCGTTTACCTTTTTGCAGCGCTGCTGTGCCTCGGGGCAGGCTATGCCGCCTTTATCCTGCTGCGACACCTGCCTGCAGCCGCTTATCCCTCGCCATGCAGCACAAACACCCCCCAGTAGAACGGATTGGGGTATTTACTGCGCATCTGCTCACGAGCTAATTTGAGGGCCAGTGCATGGGGCAGCCCCTGCTTCAGATACCCATAGAAATAGCTCATATACTCCACCGCCGGTTCCGAGGCCACCTCCCACAGACTGACCACCACACTGCCGGCGCCGGCCGACTGGAAGGCCCGGGCAAAATTGACCACCCCCTCCCCTTCCACCTCCTTGCCGACGCCGGTCACACAGGCCGAGAGCATCACCAGACGGGCACTGAGCCGCAGATCCAGCACCTCGCTTAAGGTCAGGAAGCCGTCGTTGCCAGCCTGCTTATCCTGTTGGCTGAGCAGGATGAACGGCTCGTTCACCTCGCGGATCAGACCGGGCAGCGAGGCGTGGGTGGCGAAGTGCAGGTAGCGATAGTCTCCCAGCGGCGACCGTTTGAGCATCGCCTCGCTGGCCTGTTGACGCAACAGGACATCGGGCGGTTGCGGGGTCGTGCCCCACAGTGCGGCTATCCGGCGCACCTCGGTCTCGGTCTCCGGCAGGGGCGGAAACAGGATCTGTTGGCCGTGCTGCTTGGGGGTGATGGCCAGGCCGCGGAACCCCTGCTCACCCCCGCCTGATGAACCGAAATCCGGGTTTCCCAGGGCGAACAGCGTACGGGACGGCTGCCCTGCCGGCAGGGTGCGCTTGAGCGACAGCAGGCTGGCCGACTGATAATAGGCGATGGCAAAGCGCTCACCCAGATAGCTGCTGTCGCTGACCGAGGCCCCCGTGCGGCTGGCAAGAATCTCAAACGGCAGCGTACCCAGGATGCCGTCCGGCACGATGATCAGACGGTCCGTTGGCCGTGCCGACGCCAGAGCGTCAGCCAGCAACAGCTGATAGAGTTCGCCTGCCCGCTGCACCGAAAAATCCTGCGGATGGCGGTTGGTGAGCGGCTCCAAAAAACCCTTGATCTTTTCCTCTAATACGGCCTGCTTGACCGGGAGCCGCAACACCCGCTGCACGCCCCCCTTGCGCACCATGAACAGGTAGCTGGCCTCCTCTCCCAGGGCGTAGGCCAGCAGCAGTTCGTCATCGGCCAACGGCAGCTGCTCCGCCGCCACTGGCCGGGGATAGGTAATGGCCGCATACAGGGGATAGTCGCGCTGCAGACGAGCCACCAACCGGTCCAGCTGTTGGTCCAGTTCGCGGCGCTGCTGCAGAAACTGGGTATACTGTGCAGCACCGCCACGCAGCGCCTGCTCACGGCCGCTATGCAGGGCAGCCAGTTGTTGCCGCAGGCGCTGCTCCTCCTGCCGGACAGCGTCAGGCAGAGCACCACCGGCAGCAAGACTACGACCGCTTTCGGCAACCCGCTCGATCAGGCTGCGCGCCTTGACAGCCTCGGTAAAATAAAAGGCCGCAGCGCTATTGCTCGCACCATAGGGGCGTGCCTCGCCGACAACCGGCTCACCACGCAGGGCCTGCTCGGCAACGCTGGACGCCAGTGCCCGGTAGCTGCGGAACCTGCCACCGGCGCCGCCGGCGGTCATGAAGGTGCCCCGCTCGCCCGTTGCACTGCGCAACCCCTCCAACAGTCCGTAGGCCTTCAGCAGTTCACGGGTGGCCGCCCCATAGTCGCCCAGCCCCATCAGCGCCCGGCCGGTCTGCATGGCATATTCTGCCAGGTCGGGATCTCCGGCCTGTGACGCTGGCTGATACTGCTTTAATAATGACAAGGCCTGCTGATAGCGGCCGGTCTGCAGGTAGACCTCAACCAGGCCGGGGTGCCGCAGATGGACACCGCTCTTCTGCACCTGGATCTGACGGCGCTCCTCAAACAACCGTTCAGCGGTTGCCGGATCGCCCTTGAACAGGTAGCTGGCCCCCAGATTGGTCAACGACTGGGCGATCTCCAGCGGATTGCCCAGGGACCGCCTGAGCTCAAGCACCTGCTGGTGCCACTGGATCGCCTCGTCATAGCGCCTGGCCTGGTAATGGACCATGGCGATGTTGTTCAGGTTGATTGCAATCTCCTGACGGTTGCCGATGGCACGGTTCAGGGCCAGGGCCTCCTGATAGTGCTGCAACGCACGCTCCTGTTGTCCCAGGGCGGTTGCGACCTGTCCCAGGTTGTTAACCGCCACCGCCTGCAGGCTTTTTCGCCCCTCCTGCCGTGCCAGGTCCAGCGCCTGCTGAAAATAGCTGCGGGCCTGTTCGTACTGGCCGGCGCTCATCTGCACAACACCCAGATTGCTCAGGATATTGGCCTGCAGCTGCCGCTTGCCGATCCGTCGTGCAATGGCCAGTGCCTCATCAAGAGCGTTCAAGGCAGCCGCTGTCTTTTTCAGATCATACTCGTTCAAGCCCTTACGATTGAGGCTCGAACTCAGGTCCTCATCCAACCGCTTGCTACGCTGAATCGAGATCGCCTCGTCATAATAGCCGGCAGCATCCCGGTAGTTACCCGAGCTGTTGGCCACCTGACCAAGGGTGGCCAGTGCATTGGAGATGCCTGCCGCGTTGCCGAGCCGGCGATTGATGGCCAGCGACTCCTGCAGGACGCGGGTTGCCTCGCCGTAGCGGCCGAGCCGCAACTGCACGGTGCCGATATGGAAGAGCAGCAGGGCGGTCATCTCCTGCGCGCCTGTCCGCCGGCTCAGGGCCAAGGCCTCTTCGAACAGCGGCAGCGCGGGCACGGGCTGATCAAGCCCCTTGTAGAGCACTGCCCCCAGGTTCAGCAGGTCATTTGCCAGGTCATCGGGACTGTTGCGCTGGCGACTCAACTGCAGGGTCTGCTCATAGTAGCTGCGCGCCCGCTCGTTTTGATCCAGCCCGTCATAGACCACCCCCAGGCCGTTCAGGTTGGCCCAGCGGCAATCAATATCCCCACCGCACAGGGCTAGGGAGCGTTCATACAGCCTGATTGCCTCCTGATGCCGCCCGGCGTCGGACGCCTTGCTGGCCTGCTCCCAGAGGTTTTCCGCCTCACTGGCGGCAGCGCTGACCGGAGCGGCGACCAAAGCTGCCACCATACAGACCACAACGGCAATGACACGGATCATGATGACACCTCCCGGATGTTCAACGACCAGCCCAACCTGCCGTAATGTTCTTGCCTACACCACCCCGGACTTCATACCAGTCGTCCGGCAGCGAGAAGCGATACACCAATCTGAACGTCTGATGCCGCTTCCGTACAGCGCCACCTGTACTCTCTTCGTCAGCATCGACGAAGTAGAGCATATTACCCTTAGCGAGACTGGTTCCTGCTATCGATTGTTCCCAGCCCTCAAGGGTTGTGGGGCACGCCCCCTGAGCGTTGCATAGTGAAGTGATCTGCTTTCCAGCCTCCATAATTTCTGTTTTCCCGCCGGCATAGAACATCACGACATCATGCGCTGCAAAAAGGTAGAACACCAAAAGTATTGCGCAAATCATCAAGACCTTAACCGCTTGTAGCTTCATTGCTCCCCCACCGATCAGAACGGTTCTTGTAGACGCCATGTGTATCACATGAACTATCGCACCCTGCCCACCGGGAAGCCCTGCCCGCTGATGGAGACGGTGGGAAACTGGGCCCGCTTGAAGATCTTCTCAGCCAGAATTGGCACCTCATCCTCCACATAGGCTGCCAGATCCGTGGTCCTGACATATCCGGTCCTACCCTTGTCGGCCTTGCCCTCGAGCCCCTGCACCAGGGCCCAGGTAAACAGACCATGGCCCTGATAGCCCTCCAGCGCCTCCTGGACGGAGGTGGAGGCCGACAGGATGGTGG
>DIKW01000115.1:2460-8549 GCA_002424705.1 Geobacter sp. UBA5608 | reverse complement strand
AACTGGAACGGCGGCAGTCACGCACGTGCGGTCAAAACCTGGAACGGTGCGGCGCCCGACCCCTGGCCAAACTCTAACTACACCACCGTTGCCGACAACGCCTGCGCCAGCTGCCATCGCCCCCATAAAGCCCCCGGTCCGCAGCGGCTGCAGACCAGCAACGTGGAGGAAAATACCTGTCTGGTCTGCCACAACGGCAACGTGGCCGCCAAGGATATCACCCTTGATCTGGCCAAGCCGTACCGGCACCCGATCGGTTCATTCACCGGGGTGCATGATGCGGCTGAAAAATTTTCCGGCCCCGTGCCCCGGCACGTTGAGTGCGTTGATTGCCACAACCCCCATCAGGCCAACAGCACCGAGTTCACAGCGCCGCTGGTGCCCGGCCGACTACAGGGGGTGTCGGGGGTTGATTTCTACAGCAACGCCCATCTGCCCAGCGCGATCAATGAATATCAGGTCTGCTTCAAATGCCACGGCGACCTGAGCAACAATGTGCTGGCCTCGGTGCCCCAGCCGATCACCAGGTACTGGACCAATACCCGCGACAACCGGGTCAAGTTCGGTGGCGTGTCTTACCATCCGGTGCTGCAGCCGCTGAACAAGATATCCGACAGCCTGTTGGTAGCGCCCTACTTCAAGGGGATGATGCTCTACTGCACCGACTGTCACGGCAGCGATTCCGGCACCATGCGGGGCTCACATGGTTCCATCTACGAGTTTATCCTGGTGGCCCGCTTCGAGACCTCGGAGATCCTGCCGACTTCGCCCACCGCCTACCTGACCGACAATGCGCTCTGTTTCAAGTGTCACAGCGCCACGGCGTTGTTCGGCACGTCAACAAAGTTCCCCCAGCACAAAAAGCACCTGACCGATCAGCATATGGAGCGCTGTTCGTACTGCCATGATCCCCACGGCAGCCCGGTCAATCCGGGGATGATCAATTTTGATATGCGGCCTGGGATCGTCAGCCTCAGTAATGGTAAACCGATCACGCTCCGTTATCCGCTCAGCACAAAGACGACATGCGTCCTGGTCTGTCACGGGGTGACGCACGGCACATGATACCGGCAGTAGAAAATACAAAGGAGGGTTGCATGTTGAAGACGGAGCAGTACCGGCAGTTTCTGGTTGTGTGGGGCAGCGCGCTGCTGTTGTGCTGGTCGGCGGCGGGGGCTGACGCCCGCAGTTTCCCGTTGAAGGAAGGCCAGAGTTGCGCCACCGCAGAGTGCCATTCAAAGATGGGCAAGGACACCTATGTGCACGGCCCGGTGGCCACCAAAAACTGTACCTTCTGCCACAAGCAGGACAGGAAGGACCGGCATGAGTTCAAGCCGATCAGCGATGTGGCGGCCCTGTGCTACGCCTGCCACGATAAGCTGCATCTGGGGCCGGTGGTGCACAAACCGGTCAAAGATGGCAACTGCACCGGCTGCCACAGCCCGCACCAATCCGGCCATAACTTCCAGCTGTTGGGGGGGGGGCAGGACCTGTGTCTGCGCTGTCACCAGAAGAGCATCGTAGCCGGCACGGTCAAGCATGGTCCGGTGGCGGTGGGGGAGTGTAATGCCTGCCATGCGCACCACTCGGGACAGTTTCCCAAGCTGCTGGCAGGCAAGGCTAATGATGCCTGTTATAGCTGTCATCAGGACAAACAGAGCGAGTTTGCCTCCAAGCCCCACATCCATGCGCCGATGAAGATCGGTTGCGTGCAGTGCCACAATCCTCACAGCAGTGATTATAAGTACACGCTGATCGGCGAAAACACCAAAGGGGTCTGCTTTGCCTGCCACAAGGACAAGCACAAGGAGATCAGCGCCGCCAAGGTCAGGCATGGGGGGCTGGAACTGCCCAACGGCTGCATCGCCTGCCATAATCCTCATACGTCGGCCTTTCCCAAGCAGTTGGCCCTGGCGCCGATGGATCTCTGTCTCTCCTGCCACGATCGGGAGTATGTCCGCGCCGACAAGAAGACCGCCGATATGAAGAGTCTGCTGGCCAGAAACAAGATCACCCACGGACCGATTAAGGACAAGGATTGCTCCGGTTGCCATAATACCCATGGTTCCGACTACTTCCGGATCCTGCGCGACAATTACCCGCCGGTCTTCTATGCCAAGTATAACCCTGACAACTACAAGCTCTGTTTCAACTGTCACAACGACACTCTGGTGAAGGATGCCAAGACTACCACCCTGACCGGTTTCCGTAACGGTGATCAGAACCTGCATTACGTGCATGTCAACAAGGCGGCCAAGGGACGCACCTGCCGGGCCTGCCATGATGCCCACGCCACCAATAACCCCAAGCATATCCGTGATGCGGTCCCCTTTGGCGCCTGGCAGTTGCCGGTGGGGTTGGTCAAAAACCAGACTGGCGGATCCTGTCTGCCGGGCTGTCACCAGGAGTTTAAATACGATCGCGGCAAGTTGGTGAAAAACAGGTGACGGCCCGTGGCAAGAGAATGACCCTGGGGTTGATGGCGGCGCTGCTCTTGATGGCGGCTGTATCATCGGCTCAGGATGGCACGGCAACCAGTGGAATTAGTACAGAGGAGGAGCGTGTGCGTTGGTCAGTTGAGCAAACGGGTATAAGCAAAAAAGATCTGGTGCTGCGGGGCAACCTGCTTTTGGCCGGCAACGATCTTGCCAAGGCGCTAATGGCCTTTGATAAAGCCCTTGAATTGGATGCAGAGGATACAGCGGCGCAGACTGGACGGGCGATTGTATTGGCCCGCCAGGGGAAGTTCGATGAGGCGGAACAACTGCTGCGGCAGCAGTTGCCACTGACACCTGATCCGGCCCGGGTCTATCTGGAGCTGGGCCGGATCCACGAGCTGCGTGGTGATCACGCCAAGGCGTTGTCGGTCTTCAGGGAAGGGATCAGGGTCCATGAACAGGGCCGTCGTTAGAGCTGTCTGGTCATGCGCTGTACGTACCGGCCGCAGGCTGAGCTGCGTTGTGCGTTACCTGCCGTTGTGGGTCGCGTTGGTATTGTTGAACAGCACGGTGTCGTCGTCAGCACTCAGTTCGCTCGAGGTTGGCATGGAGGCGCCGGATTTCAGGCTGCATGACACAGCGCACAGCGCCTACGGTTTTGCCGATCTGAAGGGTGAAAAGCTGACGGTGTTGGTCTTTTGGGCAACCTGGAGCAGTAACTCACAGAAAGCGCTGCGACAGATGCAGGAGCTGCGACAAACTTATGCCGGTAGCGGATTGTCGGTCATCGCAATCAACGTCGACCGGCAGGAGATGAACGAGGCTGTGCTGGCTCGTATCAGGCAGCTGGTTGAACGGCAGCAGATCACGCTGCCGGTGCTTGTAGATCAGGGGCTACGGGTTTTTAACGACTACGGCGTGATTGCGGTGCCGAGTCTGGTGGTGCTCAATGAAAAGCGGGTCATCCGTCGTGAACTGTCCGGCTACCCCCTGCTGGGAGCGGCCGATCTGAAGCAATATCTGGAGGTGGCACTTGAAAACAGGCCGCTGACGGCGACGCAAGAGGTGGTCGGCTATCAGCCGGATAAAAGGGCGGTACGGTTCTGGAACATGGGTCGGAGTTCAATGAAGTCGGAGCGCACGGCGGATATGGCAGAGGGGTGGTTCAAGAAGGCGATAGCAGCAGCCCCTGACTTTACGCTGCCGTACTTAAGTCTTGGTACCTTGTACTACCGTCAGCACCGGCTGACAGAGGCGCAGCAGCAGTTCGAGGCGGTGTTGCAGCGTAAACCGGATAACGCCCTGGCGCTGGGTTCGCTGGGGCAGCTGGCACTGGATCAGGGAAACCTGGCTGGCGCCGAGCAGCGACTGACCGCAGCCCTGCAAGCTGATGAATCGTATCTGCCGGGCTATTACCTGATGGGGGTTGTCAAGGGGCGCCAGAAGGAGCTTGAACAGGCACTGGTGTGGTTCAGGCAGGCAGAAGCGCGTAATCCCCGAGAATACAGACTGTTTGTGTACCGTGGACAGCTGTTTGAGGACCAGGATAACCTGGCGGCTGCTGCCGCAGAATATCGAAAGGCGCTTGAGTTGATTGTGGAACAGCCATGAAACTGACACGCATCTTTTTATGGACACTCGCAACTGTGGGTTCGATGCTGCTGGCCGGCGAACTGCAGGCCGCTCGCCTGTCGGTACTCTCACCGGCGGCCAACAGTTATGTTGAGGCTGGGCGTGTCAATCTGGTGCTTGCCTTTCCCGACAACGACGTCAGCAGTGTGCAGGCTGTGGTCGGTCGTCAGAGGTATGCCGTCCAGGTCAGGCAGGCGGATAGCAGCGGACAGGCCTGTCTGGCGCTGCAGCTGCAGAACGGTCTGAACAGGATTGAGATCAGGGCCGTTGACCGTCAGGGGGCAGTCACCATCCAGACCCTGTCGGTCTATCGGCGCTCACGGCTGTCAAAGCAGCATCAGGAGCCACCGGCAGGCTACCAACGGTTCTATTTCCACCTGCCGGCCAATGAAGCGGTCTGTGCCAGCTGTCATCGGATGGAGGCCCAGTTGACCGACCTGCAGCCGGCACGGCCCGAGGCTTCACCCTGTTACGTCTGCCATAAACAGGTCGGACAGGCACTCTACCGACATAAACCGGTGGCAAACGGCGCCTGCTTCAGCTGTCATGAGGTGGTGCAGGGCAGGCGCAAGTATCTTGTCAGGCAGCCTGTTCAGCAGACCTGTTTTGTCTGCCACAACGTGCAGGCACGGCAGTGGAACGGGATGAAGGTGCACCACGGCCCGACAGCAGTCGGCAACTGTACCATCTGCCATGACCCCCACGGTTCGGATTGGCCGTCCTTTGTGGCCATGCACCCTACCGATCTCTGCCTCAACTGCCACCAGGATAAGCAAAGTGGTACCCATGTCATAGCGGGCTTCTTTGCCAAGGGGCATCCGGTCAGGGCGGCCACCAACCCGCTCAGGCAGAGCCGACCGTTTTCCTGCGCCGGTTGTCACAACCCCCACGCCGGCGACAGTCAGAGTCTCTTAAACAGGGATCGTTCCAGCTTCAGCGTGTACTGCCAGAGTTGTCACAAATTGTAAGCAACCTCGTGTTGAGCAGATTGGAGTTTCGTGTGGCGCAGTCAGATCGAACAACTCACAGCCGTATGCACAGCGACGTACTCGATAACGTTATCGATGCTGTCTTTACCGTGGATACCCAGATGACCATTATTTCCTACAACCAGGCTGCTGAACTGCTGTCGGGGGTGCCCCGCGAGCGGGCCGTTGGCTGCAAGTGCTACCAGGTATTCAAGACTGCGGTTTGTGAGACGGCCTGCCCGGTGCGGGAGGCGCTGGAAAAGAACCGCAAGGTGGTGACCCGCGAGATCGTGATGCAGGATTATCGGGGCGGCTCAATGCCGGTACTGCTCAAGGCGGCGGTGCTGTACGACGAGCAGGGCAACCAGATCGGCGGGGTCGAGACCATGCGCTGTCTGCGGAGGCTGTATTCGATTATCGACAGCGTGGCGGATGGGCTGTTTACCGTCAACAATCAGATGCAGATCACCAATTACAACAAGGCGGCCGAGGAATTGACCGGCGTGTCCCACCAGGATGCCCTGGGCAAGAGCTGCAAAGAGGTCTTCAAGAGCAACTGTTGTCAGGATGCATGTCTGATACGGCAGGCGATCTTAACCGGACAACCGGTGCAGCGTGATATTGAGGTAACGGACCGCAACGGCGCTAAAAAGCAGATTTCGGCCAGCGCCTCGACCTTGTTTGACTGCACCGGGGCTACCATCGGCGGGGTCAAGACCCTGCGTGACCTGACCCCGATCGTGGCCATGAAGGAGGAGATTCAGCAGAAGTACACCTTTCGTCGCTTGGTGAGCCGCAACAATGCCATGCGCAAACTGTTTGGCGTGATGGAGGATGTTGCGGCCAGCAATGCCACGGTCTTCCTCTATGGCGAGAGCGGCACCGGCAAGGAGCTGTTGGCCCACGCCATACACGACTTAAGCCCACGGCGCAATGGGCCGATGGTGACTGTCAACTGCGGCGCGCTGCCGGAGACCCTGCTGGAGGCAGAGATATTTGGGGTCCGCAAAGGCGCCTATACCGGGGCAACCGAACATCGGCCAGGCCGGAT
>DIKW01000115.1:736-2435 GCA_002424705.1 Geobacter sp. UBA5608 | reverse complement strand
CTCCAGCTGCAGGTCAAGTTGCTGCGCCTGCTGGAAAACAAGGAGTATCAACCGCTGGGGGCGCGCACGGCGTCCAAGGCCGATGTGCGGTTTATCGCGGCGTCGCACCGCAATCTGGAAGAGATGGTCAGGAAAGGGACCTTCCGCCAGGACCTCTTTTTCCGGATCAACATCGTGACGCTGCATATCCCTCCTCTGCGGGAACGGCTCGATGACATCCCGCTGCTGATTGATATGGCGCTGCAGCGCTTCAACCTAACCTATGGCAAGCGGATTCGCTCGGTTTCGCCGGAGGTGTTGCAGCGTTTGTTCAACTACCCCTTTCCGGGCAATGTGCGCGAGCTGCTGAACATGCTGGAACAGGCCTGCATTCTCTGCCGCGATCAGGAGATTACCATGGAGCAGATGCCACGTTCATTCAGGCAGACAGGTGCCGAATGCGTCGACTCCCACGGCGCCTTCAGCGCCAGACCGCTGCGTGCGGCCGATTCACACGACAGCGGCAGGGTCAAGTATTCTCCTGAACTGATCGCCGACCTGCTGGATCGCCATCAGGGCAATCGTAACGCGGTGGCCCATGAACTGGGTGTCGATCGGACCACGCTCTGGCGCTGGATGAGTCGTAGCGGTCTGTTGACATCAGCGGTACGTTAATCAGCAGTTCCGGCGCGTCGCACCCGTTGCGTCGCAGACCAGGAAGGGCCGGACGGCGGGTGACGTCGACTGGCCTTTTGTTTGGGAAAGCCTATTTGTGGTGGCCTGGTTGAGTTCAGGCTTGACGTCGATGTCAAGGACGGTACTATACGCCCATGTTTCGCCCCCGATTTTCAGATGCCATACTGCTGAGCGGCCTGCTGATGACGGCATTGCTGCTTTGGTTTGCCTTTGCCAACTGTCGCAGTGCACTTCCGGTGGCCCAGGGCTATCTGCGCGGCATGGCCCTCTCCCTGGGGCAGGCGATCGAATCGATCGCCTCCCGTGATCCCTCCCTTAAACTGCTGGCTGACTTCAAATCAAATGAGATCGCTTATTTTTCGGTGTTTGACCGCAGTGGTACGATCCGATTTCATACGAACCCCGATCTGATCGGTGAGCGGATTGAGGATGAACGCTATCGGCCGGTTTTTGTCTCACAGATCGTGACCGAAGAGCGGGTTGCGCTGGGTACCGGTGAGACGGTGTTCGAGTCGCAACAACAGCTGCACCTGAACCAGGAACCGCTGGTGCTGCGCATGGCGTTGCATACCTGGCAGGCCGATCAGATCATCAAGCGCGCCCGCGCCGTTGGCGGCATGATCATGGCGCTGCTGGTGGCCTCCTGGGGGTTTGGTCTGTGGACACTGCGTCTGCAGCGTCGCGACCAACAGCGGCGGGAACGGCTGGCGCGTCACGAACAGCTGGCGCAGTTGGGGCAGTTCGGCGCCGTACTGGCCCATGAGGTGCGTACACCGCTGTCCGGTATCAAGGGGTACGCGCAACTGCTTGAGGAACGGTTGAGTGATGAGCGGCAACAGCGTTACGCGCAGCGGATCGTTGCAGAGTCGCAACGCCTGGAGGCGCTGGTCAGCGACCTTTTGACCTGTGCCCGCCAGGATGTCCTGGAGGCCGGCGTTACCACGGTGGCCGAGGCGGTGCGTGGGGCTTGGGAGCAACTGGCTGCCGGGGCTAATGTCAAGGGTGTCCAGTTTGAGGTGATCGG
>DIKW01000115.1:0-661 GCA_002424705.1 Geobacter sp. UBA5608 | reverse complement strand
TTGCAGGTGGTTCTGTCCACGGTGCCTGGCTATGCGGTACTGACGGTTACCGACAGTGGCCCCGGTTTCGATCAGGACGCGTTGTCTCGAATCTTTGACCCGTTCTTCACCACCCGAGCCAGTGGCAGCGGTCTCGGTCTGTCGGTCTGCCGCAAGATTATCGAGGGCTACGGCGGCAGTATAACGGCGTCCAACAGCAGCTTCGGCGGTGCCGAGGTTACGGTGCAACTTCCGTTGGCAAAGGAGCATACCTGATGACTATGGCTGCACGCATCCTGCTGGTCGAAGATGACGCTGGCTTCCGTTCACTGTTGGCCGAGATTCTGGCCGATGACGGGTATACCCTGGTGGAACGAGAGGACGGCAAGGCAGCGCTGATGGCCCTGCAGCGCCAATCTTTCGATCTTGTGTTGTCTGATCTGCGTCTGCCGGGAATGAACGGACTTGAGCTGTTCAGGGCGGCTCAGGAGCAGGGGCTGGCCCCGCCCTTTATCCTGCTGACCGCCTTCGGTACGGTGGAAGAGGCGGTGGCTGCCATCAAGGAAGGGGTGGCCGATTTTCTAACCAAGCCGCTCAAAGACCCGGAAACATTGCGGGTCCTGGTGCGCAAAACCCTTGATGATGCCATGATGTCCCGTGACCTGGTGGTGCTGAAGGAACG
>DIKW01000114.1 GCA_002424705.1 Geobacter sp. UBA5608 | reverse complement strand
GGGCAGCCATTCAGCTTTTGGGCTACGTGCCGGATAACAACAGTGTCATGGCCCCCTTCCAGAAGACCAGCGACCCGCTGGACCGCAAGACCTGGGAGATCAACACCCTGCTGAAAAAGGCCTTCAACTCGCCCACCGGCTTCAATACGCCGTTCGACGTCTCAATCATGATCCAGCAGATCTGCGACCATGGCGACTACTTCGAGATTCAGCCGGACCGGGCCCGTGAGGCGGTCACCGCCTTTGGCCGCCTGGGTGGCCATGTGGTCGGCTTTGTGGCCAACAACTCGGCGGTCTCCTCCGGCCAGATCTCGGTGGATTCAGCCTACAAGATCGCCCGCTTCAACCGCTTCTGCAATATCTACAATATCCCGATGATCTTCATGGAAGACACCACCGGCTTCCTGCCGGGCCGCGAGCAGGAATCCCGCGGCATCGTGCAGGCCGGTCGCGCTATGCTGGATTCAATCGTCGATATCCGCACCCCGCGCATCCTGCTGATCATCCGTAACGCCTACGGCGGAGCCTATGCCTCCTACAACAATTACCCCACCGGCGCCGACCTGGTGCTGGCCCTGCCTACCACCCGCCTGGCGGTGATGGGGCCGGCCGGTAAAGAATTCGTCTACAAGGACGAGCTGCGCAAGGTGCGTGCCGCCGCAGCCGAGCGGATCAAGTCCGGCACCCAGGAGCGGGTGGCCGCCGGCATGGCCGCCGGAGAGGCTAAAGTTGATGCCGAGAAGGATGCGGCCGACTGGCTCAAGATCGAAGAGTCAGCCCTTAACCTGCGCTATGAAAAAGAGCTGATGAACCCCAAGGAAGGTCTGGCGCTGGGTTCCATCTCGTCGCTGGTGATGCCCACCGACCTGCGCAAGGTGTTGGGCGAGAACATGCACTTCCTGCTGCGGCACTACAAGCCGGGTCCGATGCAGGCCATCCAGCGTGAATTCCACTAATTGCATATACATTTTATTAATTGGAGATATAAGCCCATGCCACACGCCTCAGATTACTACCTGCACAATCCCCTGATCCATCGGGACCGCCGTCTGGGAAAGTCCAGCTCCGAGTGGGTCCGTTCCTTCTCCTGTGAGGACCTGAAGCCGTTGATCGTCTGCCGCGGCCCGATCCGTAAGGAGGCCATGGACGTCTACCAGGAGATGGGGATCAGCCACTACGGCATCCTGCTGTCCGAAAAGGACTCCATCGTCTATCCCAACGCCCTGGCCCCGGAACTGCGTCAGTTGACCGACTCCCGCCGTGTACATCGGGTGCCGGACTATAGCGGCGCCAGCAAAGAGGAGCGGGTCGAGCGGATCAACCAGATCATCCAGATCGCCAAGGACAACGGCTACGACTCGATCTTCGCCGGCTACGGCTTCATGGCCGAGGATGAGGAGTTCGTGGCCGCCATCGAAAAGGCGGGCTTAAGCTTTATCGGCCCCTGTGCCTCCACCCAGGCCCGGGCCGGCAAGAAGGACGAGGCCAAACGGACCGCCCTGCAGGTAGGGGTGTCGGTGACTCCAGGTATCGACAACGTCACTGCCCGCACCCTGATTAAGAAGCATCCCAGCCGCGAGAAACTGCTGGCCCTGGTCAAGTCCGAGGGGCTAGTCTGCGACGATAAGGTGCTGAAAGACGCCAAGCTGCCGTTGGAGACCCTGGCCGACCATATCCTGATGGCCTCCTATGCCAAGGGGATCGACCTCTACTCCATCGAAGAGTTGTGCGCCCAGGTGGAGACCGAAGTGGCGGAACTGTTCCGCAAGCACCCCCAGAGCCGTTTCCGTATCAAGGCGATCGGCGGCGGTGGCGGTAAAGGACAACGGATTCTGGGTGCTTCGCTGCTGGCGGTTAAAAAGGCCGATGAGAAGCAGATTGCCAAGGCTGCCGCCGAGGCGCCGACCCTGGTACGGGAGGTGCTGCAGGAGGTCAAGGCCAACGGTGTGGGCGATAATAAAAACGTACTGATCGAACTCAACATCGAGCAGACCCGCCATAACGAGATCCAACTGCTGGGCAACGGCGAGTGGTGCGTCTCGCTGGGCGGCCGCGATTGCTCCCTGCAGATGCACGAGCAGAAACTGCTGGAGGTTTCGGTTACTCAGGAAGGCCTGCAGGCCGCCATTGCCAAGGCCAAGGCCGCCGGTAACAAGGCCGAGGTTAAGGCGCTGGAGAGCGATCTGAAGGTGCTGCAGCGGATGGAAGAGGAGTCTGCCCGTTTTGGTCAGGCTGTGGGCCTGGATTCCGCCTCCACCTTCGAGTGTATTGTCGACCGCGACCGCCACTACTTCATGGAGGTCAACACCCGCATCCAGGTTGAGCACCGGGTGACCGAGCTGTGCTACTCGCTCAAGTTCACCAACCCTAAGGACAAGAACGATTTTTTCATCGTCGAATCGCTGGTGGAGGCCATGGCCCTGCTGGCTCGTCACAAAAAGCGCCTGCCCAAGCCGGAGCGGATCGTGCGCTTCAACGCCTCGGTTGAGGCCCGCCTGAACGCCACCGACGCCTCCCTGTCGCCCCACGCCGGCGGTATGATCCGTTACTGGTCCAAGCCGATCAAGGGTGAGGTGCGGGACGATCAGGGGATCAGCATGCTGAACCCCGACACCAACCAGTTCATGAAGTATAAGGTGGCCGGCGCCTATGATTCCAACATCGCCCTTTTGCTGACCAAGGGCGAGGATCGTCTGGCCAGCTATGAGCTGCTGTCTGAGGTGTTGCGCAGCACCACCCTGCGGGGCAGCTCCTTGGCCACCAACCTGGAGTTTCACTACGGCCTGGTCAACTGGTTCCTGGGCCGCAACGTGATGGCCAAGCCCACCACCCGCTTCGTGGTGCCCTACCTGACCCTGGTGGGCACCCTTAAAGAGGAAGCCAACAAGCTGGATGTGGTCTACGCCTTTTTCCAGATGAAGAAGCACTACGCCAAACTGGTGACCGAGCAGTTCGGCGACCAGCCGGAACTGCTGGCCAAGCAGCTCAAGGTCATGTCCGGCCTGCTGGATCGCAAGGGCACCCTGGTCACCCGTCCCATGCAGCGTCTGCTGGATGAACCACACCTGCTGGCCGGCTGGCTCTCGATCAACACTAAGAACTTCAAGATTGAGAAGGGCCGGGTGGTCTGGCTGCGCAACCCGCTGGGCGTGCTGAAAGAGACCTACGACTACCTGCATATGGACCATCGTCCCCACAAGCCGGCGGCCGAGATCATCTGGGATCACGACAACGAGCTGCTGCAGCAGGGGCTGCACTTCTACCGCACCCTGCGTGAGCGCTTCGGCCTGGAGCGGGAAGAATACTTTAAGCTGAACGAACTGTTGATGAAGGAGAAGCCGCAGGGTGGCTATGACGTCGAGACCTGGGAGCAGATCCGCTCCGCCCATTACGGCTATGAGGCCGGTATGGAACTGTTGGGGATGCTGTTCCTGATCGGCGGCAACACCAAGTTCTGGGATATGAAGGTCGAAGAGGACCTGGAGGTGACCATCCCCGACTACCTGACCGACCCTGATCTGCAGGCCCGCATGAAGAAGGTGCTGGTGCCGCCCCCGGCCACCAAGGCCGACGAGATCGTGGCGGTCTGCGGTGGCATGTACTACGGCCAGGAAGCCCCCGGCATGCCGCCGTTCGTCACCGAGGGGATGCATTTCGAGAAGGACCAGCCGTTGTACATCATCGAGGTGATGAAGATGTTCAACACCATCCGGGCCCCCTTCTCCGGCACCATCGACAAGATCATCATGGAAGGCGGCGACGGCACCATCGTCCAGAAGGGCCAGCCGTTGTTCAAGATTACCCCGGACGAGAAGTTCGTCGAGGTCGATCCCAAGGCACTGGAAAAGGCCAAGCGGGATTGTACGGCTGAGTACCTGAAGGCGGTACTGTAGGGAACAGCCCGACATGCGTTGAACGCAAAGAGGAAGAGCAAAGCCGCAAAGGGGTAGAGAAACGCAGAAATAATGTTTTTACGCGGTTGTTTCATTGATGTTCTTTGCGCCCCTGCGCCCTGCTTTAAACCTTTGCGTTACAGATTTTTGATGGTGACTCTGTGCTGCTAGAGATCGTCTATAAGGCTCCAGATGTCCTATCTGGAGCCTTTACTGCTTACATGTGAGGTAACATTATGGCTACGTTCGATACAAAAACAACGCAGGATTGGGAAAAGCTGGCCGCCAAGGAGATCAAGCAGGAGACCACTGCGCCGCTTACCTGGGACACCCCGGAAGGGATTGCGGTCAAGCCGCTTTACACCTTGGCTGATCTGGAACAGCTGGAAAACATCGACACCATGCCCGGCTTTGCGCCCTACCTGCGCGGCCCCAAGGCCACCATGTACGCCGGCCGCCCCTGGACCGTGCGCCAGTACGCCGGCTTCTCCACCGCTGAAGAGTCCAACGCCTTCTACCGCCGCAACCTGGCCGCCGGCCAGCAGGGGCTGTCGGTGGCCTTCGACCTGGCCACCCACCGCGGTTACGACTCTGACCATCCTCGCGTGGTCGGTGATGTGGGCAAGGCCGGTGTGGCGATCGACTCGATCCTCGACATGGAGGTCCTGTTCAAGGATATCCCGCTGGGGG
>DIKW01000081.1:20335-31356 GCA_002424705.1 Geobacter sp. UBA5608 | reverse complement strand
CTCCAAGGCCGACATCTATGCCCAGGTCCGCCCCGGCACCGATATCGCCTTCCTGGGCGGTCTGATCAACTACGCCCTCAAGAACAATCTGGTGCATCTCGAGTACGTGCGGGACTACACCAACGCCTCGTTCATCATTAATGACAAATATGCCTTCGAGGAGGGGCTGTTCTGTTCTTTTGACGATCAGGAACAGAGCTACGACGCCAAGGCCTGGGCCTATGAGCTGGACGGCTCCGGTAATCCGAAACGGGACACCAGCCTGAAAGACCCACGTTGCGTGTATCAACTGCTGAAGAAGCACTACTCCCGTTACGATCTGGATACGGTCTGCTCGATCACCGGCACCAAGCGCGGCGACTACCTGGCCGTGGCCGACGCCTTCTGTAACACCGGTCGGGCCGATAAGGCCGGCACCATCCTGTACGCCATGGGGATTACCCAATCAACCCACGGCACCCAGAACGTGCGGGCGGTGGCCATGTTGCAGCTGCTGTTGGGCAACGTCGGCATCGCCGGCGGCGGGGTCAACGCCCTGCGGGGCGAATCCAACGTGCAGGGTTCCACCGATTACGGTCTGTTGTTCCATGTGCTGCCCGGCTACCTCAAGTCGCCGGAGTTCGATAACGTGAACCTTGGCGCCTACAAGGCGAAGTGGACCCCCACCACCAAGGACGCCAAGAGCGCAAACTGGTGGGGCAACACGCCTAAGTACATCACCAGCCTGCTCAAGGCCTGGTACGGCGACAACGCCACCCCGGAAAACGACTTCTGCTACGACTATCTGCCCAAGCGGTCCGGCAATTACTCCTATTCCAAGATCATTGAGAAGATGGGCAGGGGCGAGCTGGAGGGCCTGGTCTGCATGGGGATGAACCCGGCAGTGGGCGGTCCCGATTCAGGCAGCGCCCGCGAGGCGCTGGGCCGGCTTAAGTGGCTGGTGACGGTGGACCTGTGGGAGACCGAGACCTCGATCTTCTGGAAGCGCCCCGGTGTTGATCCCAAGCAGATTCAGACCGAGGTCTTCATGCTGCCGGCCGCCTCCTCCATCGAGAAGGAAGGTTCCATCTCCAACTCGGGGCGCTGGGCCCAGTGGCGTTACAAGGCGGTTGAGCCGGTGGGCAAGGCCCAGAGTGACCTGTGGATCATCGATCAGTTCTATAAGCGGGTAGCCGCGCTCTACAAAAAAGGCGGCGCCTTCCCTGAGCCGCTCACCAAGCTGTCCTGGAACTACGGCCATGGCCACGAGCCGGACGTCCATCTGGTGGCCAAGGAGATCAACGGATACTTCACCAAGGATGTGACCATCACCGAGAAGGACAAGACCCTGGTCTTTAAAAAAGGCGATCAGGTGCCGGCCTTCAAGTATCTGGCCGCCGATGGTTCCACCCTGTCGGGCTGCTGGCTGTACTGCGGCTCCTACACCAATGACGGCAACCAGATGGCCCGCCGCGATGACAGCGATCCGACCGGTCTGGGGATGTATCCCAAGTGGTCCTGGTGCTGGCCGGTCAACCGCCGCATCCTCTACAACCGCGCCTCGGTCACCCCGCAGGGGACGCCGTTCAATCCCAAGCGGACGGTCATCGCCTGGAACGGTGCGGAGAAGAAGTGGCTGGGAGATGTGCCGGACGGCCCCTGGCCGCCGATGGCCGACGACAAGGAAGGCAAATACCCCTTCATCATGCTGCCGGAGGGGCATGGCCGCCTGTACGGCCTGGATCTGAAGGATGGCCCGTTCCCTGAGCATTATGAGCCGGTGGAAAGCCCGGCCAAGAACCTGTTGTCTGCGGTGCAGAACAACCCGGTGGTCAAGCTGCCCAAGAACGTCAGCTCCAATCTGGAGCAGTACCCCTTCATCGGCACCACCTACCGGATGACCGAGCACTGGCAGACCGGTGGCATGACGCGCAACCTGCCCTGGCTGGTGGAGCTGGTGCCGAGCATGTTCGTTGAGATGAGCGAATCCCTGGCCAAGCTGAAAGGGATCAAGCGGGGCGACAAGGTGACCGTCACCACCGAGCGTGGCTCGATTGAGGCGGTGGCGCTGATCACCTCCCGGCTCAAGCCGTTCAACGTGGGCGGTCAGAAGGTGGAGCAGATCGGCATGCCCTGGCATTTCGGCTACGCCGGGCTGTCCACCGGCGACAGCGGCAATATGCTGACGCCGACCGTGGGATGCGCCAACACCAACATCCCGGAGTTCAAGGCGTTTCTCTGCAACATCGAGAAGGGGGGGCGTAAGGGATGAGCACACAAACCATCGACTACAGTAAGAACAAGGCGTTTCTGATCGATACCACCAAGTGTACCGGCTGCCGTGGCTGCCAGGTGGCCTGTAAGCAGTGGAACCAGCTGAAGGCCGAGCAGACCACCTTCTTCAGCGGCGAAGGCTACCAGAACCCGCCGGCCATGTCGGAGTACACCTTCACCCGGATCAAGTTCCGCGATTATCAGAAGGACGGTCAGAACGAGTTCGCCTTCTATAAAGAGATGTGCATGCATTGCAACGACCCGGCCTGCGCCTCGGTCTGCCCGGTGGGGGCCTTCAAGAAGACCAAGGAAGGCCCGGTGATCTACGATGCCCAGCGCTGCATCGGCTGCCGCTTCTGCATGATCGCCTGCCCGTTCGGTATCCCCAAGTACGAGTGGAGCAAGGCCTTCCCGCTGGTGCGCAAATGCACCGGCTGCTACAGCCGGATCAAGGAAGGGCTGGAGCCGGCCTGTGTGACCGCCTGCCCGACCGCCATCAGCTACGGCGGCCGCGATGCCATGCTTAAAGAGGCTGAACGGCGGATGAAGGAGAAGCCGGAGCGGTACTATAAGAAGATCTACGGCAAGGAAGAGGCGGGCGGCACCTGCATCTTTTATCTGACCCATCAGCCGCTGGACGAGCTGGGCTTCAAGCCGGTCACCAGCCGGGCGCTGCCTTCCTATACCTGGGATGCCCTGCGGCTGGTGCCGGGTATCTTCCTGACCGTGGGCGGCACCCTGTCGGCCCTGTCCTGGTTTAACCACCGCAAGGAGCGGGTACGGCGCGAGGAGGAACAGCGCCGGCAGAACGCCGACCAGCAGCCCAAGGAAGGAGATCAGCAATGACCGCCGCACGTCTGATTATCGATGAAGTCAAAGGCTATCACCGCTTTTTGAAGTTTATGATTGTGCTGGTGGCGCTGGGCGCCTTGGCCTCACTGCTCCGCTTTGTGTTCGGCCTGGGGGTTACCACCAACCTGAACGACACCTATCCCTGGGGTCTGTGGATCTCTTTTGACGTGGTGACCGCCGTGCCGTTGGCGGCCGGCGCCTTTACCCTGGGGGCGATCGTTCACTGCTTCCATATCAAGAAGCTGGAGCCGCTGGTGCGGCCGGCCATCGTGACCGGCTTCCTGGGCTATTCGTTGGTCTGCGTGGGGCTCTTGCTGGACCTGGGGCAACCCCACAAGGGCTGGCACACCCTGGTCTACTGGAACGTACACTCGCCGATGTTCGAGGTCTCGATGTGCGTGATGGCCTACACCACGGTGCTGTTTCTGGAGTTCCTGTCGCCGGTCTGCGAGAAGTTCGGCTACCGCCTGCCGCTGCGGGTGCTGCGCTGGCTGGAGATGCCGCTGGTGATCGCCGCGGCCGCCATCTCAACCCTGCACCAGTCGTCGCTGGGCACCTTCTTCCTGATCGCCGTGGATAAGCTGCACGCCCTCTGGTACAACCCGCTGCTGCCGCTTCTGTTCTGGATGTCGGCCATCTTCACCGGCATCTCGATCATCATCATCGAGGCCACCATGGTGCACCGTTACATGAACCAGCCCGACGAGTCCGAGCTGTTGGAGGTGCTGACCCGTATCCTGCCCTGGGTGCTGGGGGCCTACCTGTTGGTGAAACTGTACGCCACCATCTTCTTGAGCCACGGCCCGTTGTTTGATCGTCCCTGGTTGCTGATGCTGTTCCTGGTGGAGTTGGGGGTAGGGGTGGTGATGCCGCTGGTGATGTTCCTCAACAAGGCCAACCGCGAGGACAAGCGGATGCAGTTGCGAGGCGCCACGATGGTGATCTTCGGCCTGGTGCTGAACCGTTTCAACGTCTCCATGTTCGGCATGATCCAGCCCGATCAGCAGGTCTATATCCCTTCCCTGATCGAGAGCGTGGTGACGGTGGGGATCATCGCGGCCCACGTGCTGTTCTTCGTGCTGATCGCCAAGTACTTCCCGATCTTCGAGCACCATCCCGAGACCGTGGATTACGCCATGCCCGATAGCTTCCGCAAACTGGACGGGGCGCATAAGCCGGCCGCAGTCCAGGCCGAACAGGCCTGACAGGAAGGAGTCGCTGTGCACATTGCACACCGCTACCGCCATGGGCAGCTGATGCCCCAACAGACCGGCATTGTGGCCGAGTTTCCGCTTACGCTGCAGGTGAACGGGCGGGAACTGGCCACCCTGGTGGCCTCCAGTCATGAGCTGCGTTTTCTGGTGGCAGGATTTCTGCGCCTGCAGGGATTTGTGGAGCGGATTGACGATTTCGATCTGCTGGCTGTCTGCGAAGAGTTTGGCGTGGCCAATGTGCGCATCAAAAAGGAACTGCCGGAGCGGCTCAAGCCGGTCTTGACCAGCGGCTGCGGCACCGGCATCACCTTCAGTCTGGAGCAGTCGTCCGGGGCGGCGGTTGCCGCCGTCCCGGTGTCGCCCGAGGCGCTGTTCCGGCTGATGGACGAGCTGGCCCGCCGAGCCGACCAGTACAAAAGCCACGGCGGTATCCACTCGGCGGCGGTGGGTGACCTGCAGGGCCAGTTGGTGTTGTACGCCGAGGATATCGGTCGTCACAACACCCTGGACCGGATCGCCGGCGAGGCCCTCTTCCGGCAGCAGGACCTGTCCGGTATGCTGTTGGCAACCTCGGGCCGGGTCTCGGCCGAGATGGCGTTGAAGGGGGCCCGGCTGGGAGTGGCCTGCATCGCTTCCCGTACCTCGCCCACTGACATGGCGGTCACCATCTGCCGACAGGCCGGCATTACCCTGATCGGGTATCTGAGGGGTGAACAGTTCACGGTCTACAGCGGCGTCGAGCGACTTGAGCTGCCGCGGCGTAGCCCCAGGCTGCAGCGGATCGATGCCTTTTTCGAGCGGGCAGCGCAGCAGTCCTGCCCTTCACCGACACAGCATCAGGCCGCAGGATAGCGGCCAATGCTGTAAGGAGCAGGTCATGTTGAAACAATTGGTTGTTGCAGGCTGTATCGGCGTCATTTCATTGATGCTGGTCGAACAGCCCCTGGCTGCCGAGCGGCTGCGGCTTTCCACCACCACCTCCACTGAGAATTCAGGGCTCTTGAAGGCGCTGCTGCCGGTGTTCGAAAAGAAGCATAACTGCAAGGTGGATCTGATTGCGGTGGGTACCGGCAAGGCGCTTAAACTAGCCGAGGCCGGCGATGTGGACCTGACCCTGGTGCACGCCCGTGGCCTGGAGGATGCCTTTGTGGCGGCCGGCCACGGTGTTGGCCGCCGCGACGTGATGTACAACGACTTCATCATCATCGGCCCGGCGAAAGACCCGGCCGGGGTGAAAGGTGCCAGGACCGCTGCCGAGGCCCTGAAGCGGATCAGTGCTGCCAAGGCCGTGTTCGTCTCGCGGGGCGACGAGTCCGGCAGCCACCAGAAGGAAAAAGAGCTCTGGAAGGCGGCCGGCGTCAAGCCCGGCGGCGGCTGGTATATTGAGTCGGGCCAGGGGATGGGCGAGGTAATCACCATGGCCACCGAGCGTCGCGGTTACACCCTGGCCGACCGTGGCACCTACAACGCCTACCGTCACGCTAAGAGTGATCTGGCCATCGTGTTTGAAGGCCAGCAAGGGCTCTTCAATCCCTACGGCGTGATTGCGGTCAACCCCAAACGTCATCCCCACGTCAACTACCAGCTGGCCCTGCGCTTTATCGAGTTCATCGCCGGCCCTGAAGGCCAGCGGCTGATCGCCGGTTTCAAGGTGCATGGCGATCCGGTCTTCTTCATCTACGGCAAGGCGAAGCGCTAGATGGCCTTTATTGGCGATTCACTGGGCGGGGCGCTCGCCTTGCTGACATCCCTTGACCCTGAGGTGCTGGCGGCGGTCTGGGTCACGCTGTGGGTGGGCTGTTGGTCGATCCTGCTGGCGGCTGTGGCGGGGGTTCCGCTGGGACTGCTGGTGGGGCTGTATCAGTTTCCGCTACGGGGCTGCCTGGTGACCTTGCTGAACACCTTGATGGCGCTGCCGACGGTGGTGGTGGGGCTGGTGGTCTATGGACTGCTCAGCCGTCAGGGGCCACTGGGTGAGCTGGGGCTGCTGTTTAGCCCCCAGGCGATGGTGATCGGCCAGACCCTGCTGGCGATCCCGATCGTGGCCAACTATACCTTGGCCGCCATCCAGGGTGCCGATGTGCGTATCATGCCCACCGCCCTCACCCTGGGCGGGACCCGTCTGCAGGGGATGCTGCTGCTGGTGCGGGAGGTGCGCTTTGGCATCATGGCTGCCCTGATCGCCGGCTTTGGCCGGGTGATCTCAGAGGTGGGGGTGGCGATGATGCTGGGCGGTAACATCCGTGATTACACCCGCACCATGACCACCGCCATCGCCCTGGAGACCAGCAAGGGGGAGTTCGGTTTTGGCCTGGCACTGGGCTTGGTGCTGATGACGGTGGCCCTGCTGGTTAACCTGGTATTGCATAGTTTTCAACAGAGGTGAGGCAGGTGCAACCATTACTGACATTGTGTGATATTGAAAAGCGGTTCGGCGACCGGATCGCGCTGGCTCTGGACTATCTGACCATCGCAAGCGGCAGGTTGTACCTGCTGACCGGCCACAACGGCTCCGGAAAGAGCACACTGCTGCAGCTGATGGCATTTTTGGAATCTCCGGAACAGGGACAGCTGCTGCTGGACGGTCAGCCGGTCAGCCGGCTGGGTAAAGCTGCCCATCAGGCTCGACAGCAGGTGACGCTGCTGCATCAAAACCCCTACCTGATCAAGGGTACGGTGTTTGATAACGTAGCCTATGGTCTGCGCCTGCGGGGGGAGCACGGACCGATTTTACTGCAGCGGGTGAAGCAGGCCCTGGAACAGGTGCAACTGTCCGGTTTTGACCAACGCGACGCCCGCAGGCTGTCGGGCGGCGAATCGCGGCGGGTAGCCCTGGCGCGGGCTGTGGCCTGCGCACCACGTCTCCTGCTGTTGGATGAACCGCTGGCTAACCTCGATCAGGAACATGCTTTGCTGATGGAACAGGTGGTTGCAGCGTTACCGGGTCAGGGCACCACGGTGGTCATGTCCAGTCATGAGGCGGGCCAGGCCGAGCGATTGGGGGCGGACCGCATCGTGCTTGAACAGGGACGGCTGGTGGCCCCCCGCCAGGCCCGGCCCGAAGGATCAAGCTGCGAGTGGCGCGGTGCAGTGGTCTGTCCTGGACTGGTTGCCAGTGAGGCATGATACCGGCCCGACGTCCGGCCGCTGGACGGCGCAGCGGTTATCTGGCACAATGGCCGCAAATCACCTGCCTGAAGGAGCACCGTGTCGATGAAGATTGCCATTTTGACCTTAAGTGACCGCAGCGCCCGTGGTGAGCGGGCCGATGCCAGCGCCCCGGCCCTGGCCGACTGGCTGGCGCAGCGGGGGTACGGCGTCGCCCAGACCGAGATCATTCCGGACGAGACGGCAATCATCGTCTCGACACTCTCCCAGTGGGCCGACAGCGGCCGCTTCGATCTGATCCTGACCACCGGCGGTACCGGCGTTGCCCCCCGGGATGTTACCCCCGATGCTACCCTGCAGGTACTGGACAGGGTGATTCCTGGCATAGGGGAGGTAATGCGTTCACGCTCCCTGCTTAAAACCCCCAATGCAATGCTCTCCCGTGCCGTTGCCGGCATCCGTTCAAGTTGCCTTATCATCAACCTGCCCGGCAGCCCCAAGGGGGCTGTGGAGTGTCTGGAGGCGGTCTGGGAGGCGGTGCCCCACGGCGTGGCCAAGATTCAGGGCGACCCTTCCGACTGCGTGCCGCTGCCTGCCAAACAAGCCGTTCTGCCGCTGCCGGCCGTCTCCTTTGTGGCCAAGTCGGGCACCGGGAAGACCACCCTTTTGGAGCAGGTCGTTACGGAGCTGAAGCAGCGCGGCTGGCGTCTGGGGGTGATCAAACATGACGCCCACCGCTTCGACATCGACCACCCCGGCAAGGACAGCTACCGCCTGACCGCCGCCGGGGCCGACACCATGCTGATCTCTTCCCCTGAAAAACTGGCCGTGGTCAAGAAACATGCCGCCTCGCCGCCGATTGAGGAGCTGATCGCCACCTACTTTGGCGATGTGGATATTGTGCTGACCGAAGGGTTCAAGAAGAGTGGTCTGCCCAAGATCGAGGTGCACCGCGCCGAGCGCAGCAGCACGTTGCTCTGCCGTGGTGAAGACCATGACCCGTCGCTGGTGGCGGTGGCCAGTGATGAGCCGTTGCAGCTGGATGTGCCGCTCTTGGGTCTGAACGACCCGGCAGGGGTTGCCAACTTTGTGGAAGAGCGGTTTTTGGGTGGCCCGAAACGGTAATGCCACCATAGACTGAACCTGGAGCGGCCCGTCGAACTGACGGGCCGCTTTTTTGTGGGCAGGTAATAAAAAAAAGGACATCCCGTTGGGGACGTCCTTTGATTTTTTTGGTTGCGGGGAGAGGATGTGAACCTCTGACCTTCGGGCTCATTATCTGACCGTCAAGCAGCAAGCCGCTGCTCGCGTTCTTTTTTTAGTCCCGAAAAGGTAGGAATGGAAGCCAGTACTGCCGAGATTTTTGCTCGCGCTGTTTCCGTGTCGTAGGACGCTTGCAGGGCCAGCCAGAATTCGGGGGTAGTGCCAAAAAAATGCCCTAAACGCAGGGCGGTATCGGCAGTAATCGCGCGCTTGCCATGCACGATTTCGTTGATCCGGCGGGGAGGCACGCTGATGGTCACCGCAAGGCGATACTGTGTCACATCCAGCGGTTCCATAAAGTCCTGCAACAGCACCTCGCCCGGATGTACCGGCGCAAGCCGTGTCCCGTCCGAAACATCGGAGAAATCCATCATATTGAGTTCGTTGCGCTTAAGAGCCATTGTCTTTACTCCTAGTGGTAATCCACTATCTGTACATCCTCTGCATCGCCATTGTTCCAGATAAAGCAGATGCGCCATTGGTCGTTGACCCGTATGCTCCATTGCCCCTTGCGATCACCCTTCAGGGCTTCCAGCCGATTACCTGGCGGTATCTTCAGTTCATCCAGCAACCGGGCCGCATCAAGTTGTTTGAGCTTACGACGGGCTATCTGCTGCATATCCTGAGGCAAGCGGCGCACCAGATAGCCGGCAAAGATTGCAGCGGTTTCCTTGTCTGAGAAGCTCTGGATCATGGAATAATAATAATGTTTAGCGTTAATAGCGTCAAGCGTTATGTTTATGAAGGGCAGGCAATAAAAAAGGACATCCCGTTGGGGACGTCCTTTGATTGTTTTGGTTGCGGGGAGAGGATTTGAACCTCTGACCTTCGGGTTATGAGCCCGACGAGCTACCAGACTGCTCCACCCCGCGTCAATTGGAATACCTCTTATAGCAGGGGTGCTTCATGCGTGTCAACAGTTTTTATTGTTCATCCTGATCGGGGACGATCTTGGCCCCCATCATCAGCTGGTTGGAGATAGTTGTGGCAGATTCCTTGTCCAGGTGGCGGCCGATCCGTACCCGGTACCAGGTCTTGCCCTCCAGGGTGGTTTCGGAAACCTTGGCTGCGTAGCCTCTGGACGACAGTCGCGATCTGAGGGTGTCGGCATCCTTGCGGTTGCTGTAGGAGGCCACCTGGACAACATAGCCGCTGGGCTTTGGTGCCGGCTTTGTTGATGGCTTTGGAGCGGTCTGTGCTGGCTCGGTTTTTTGAGGCTCCACTGGTTGCTGCGGAGCGGTCTGTGCTGCAGGCGCCGCTACTGGAGGCGGGCTTGCGGGCTTCGATTTTTCATTGATGCCGCTGCCCAGTACGGTGTTTTTCTGGCCCTTGGGCAGGTTGTCGAAGAAGGATAAGGGCAGCTCAGGGTGGCTTGGGGTGGGAGCCGCACCCGGTTGGGCTGGCGTTGGCGCCTCGCTCGGCTGCGCTGGACCGTCAGGGGGGGGCGTTGTCGGGAGCTGCAGGCCGCCCTTGGCGCCGGTCTCCAGGCTCTGCTGCTCCATGGCGGCCCGGAACGCCTTTTTGGCGGCCTGTTGTGAGAAGTACCAGCCGACCCCAAAGCCGGAGCCGAATAGCAGGCCGCTGCACACGATGATGACGATCAGCGTGGCGCTGGAGATGCCGTTTGTGGGCCGATGCCGCGAAGGGGGCGGCACGGTATAGGATTGTCGGGGTTCGCTGTAGTCGATCCGCATGGGCTGCCTACATCTTGTCCGGTGCCGAGACACCCAGCAGGGACAACGCGTTGCGCAACACCTGCCGGGTGACCGCCAGCAGGAAGAGACGTGCTTCGCTGACCTGGCGGTCGTCGGTGACCACCTTGGTCTTGTTGTAGTAGCTGTGGAACTGGCCGGCCAGTTCGGTCAGGTAGTAGACGATCCGGTGCGGTTCGAAATCGCGGGCGGCCTCATCGACCACATCCGGCAGGGCGTCCAGTGTTTTGATCAGCCGTAGTTCTTCAGGCGTTTCCAGCCGGGCCAGTAGATCGGCAGCGGCAGCGTTCGGGATGGATAGCCCTTTTTCGGCTGCGTTCTCGAAGATGCTGCAGATACGGGCATGGGCGTACTGGATGTAGTAGACCGGGTTGTCCAGCGACTGCTGCTTGGCCAGGTCGATATCGAACACCAATTGGGAATCAGGCTTGCGCATCACGAAGAAGAAGCGAGTGGCGTCGCGGCCCACCTCGTCGATCAGGTCCCGCAGGGTGACGTAGCTGCCTGCCCGCTTGGAGATCTTGACCTCTTCGCCGCCGCGCATCACGGTTACCATCTGGTGCAGCACATACTCGGGCCAGCCCTTGGGGATGCCGACATTGAGGGCCTGCAGACCGGC
>DIKW01000081.1:8447-20301 GCA_002424705.1 Geobacter sp. UBA5608 | reverse complement strand
ACGAAGCCGCGCTGCCATTTGTCCAGGTGGTAGGCCACATCCGGCACGAAGTAGGTGTAGCCGCCGTCGCTCTTGCGCATCACCCGGTCCTTGTCGTCGCCGAAGTCGGTGGTGCGCAGCCAGAGCGCGCCTTCCTGCTCGTAGGTGTGGCCGTTGGTGATGATGGCCTGCACCGCTGCCTCCACCTTGCCGTCGTTGTAGAGGCTGGATTCGAGGAAGTAGTTGTCGAAATGGACATCGAAGGCCTTCAGGTCCTGATCCTGCTCGCGACGCAGGGCCGCCACCGCGAAGCGACGGATGGCGTCAAGGTCCTGCGGGTCGCCGGAGGCGGTCACCTGCTGGTCATCGGCCACAACGGTTTCGCCCGCCAGATAGGCTGTTGCCACCTCTGTGATGTAGTCGCCCTGGTAGCCGTCGGCCGGCCAGCGCGGGTCGTCCGGTTCAACGCCCAGACAGCGGGCCTGCACCGACAGGGCCAGGTTGCTGATCTGGGCGCCGGCGTCGTTGTAGTAGAACTCGCGGGTTACCTGCCAGCCGGATGCCGACAGCAGCCGGCAGAGCACGTCGCCGATGGCGGCGCCGCGGCCATGGCCGATATGCAGCGGTCCGGTGGGGTTGGCGCTGACGAACTCCACCTGCGCCTTGCGGCCCTGGCCGCTGTAGGTCTGGCCATAGACCGCGCCGGCTTTGTTGATCTGCGGCAGGCAGGCCTGCCAGGCGGCCGGGGAGATGAAGAAGTTGATGAAACCAGGGCCGGCGATCTCGGTACGGGCCACCAGCCCGTCATGGTCTTCCAGATGGGCAAGCAGCAGCTCGGCCACCTGGCGCGGCGCCTTTTTCTCGGCCTTGGCCAGTTGCATGGCCACGTTGCAGGAGAAATCGCCATGCTCTTCATGGGCCGGGATACCGATGGTGACGGCAGGCAGGGTTTCAGACAACAGCACAGAGGCCCCGCGGGCCCTTTCCAGTGCCTGTGAGACCAATGTGGCAAGGTTCTGACGGATCATTGTTTCTGTGGTTCCTTGGATGGTTGGTTGGAGCTGGACGGTGGCAGATCGTCCGGGTCTTTGATCGAAACGTCTCGGGAAAAATCAGGGCAGCGTGCGCCGCCGTCGGTGACGCTGAAACGTTTGGCGCAGGTTTCGCGCCAGGCGCAGACGGCGCAGCTTTGTCGTGACATAGCGGCTGTTCCTTAGTTCCCGGCCGGCGGGAACTGGTAGATGATCTCGTTGGGTTTAACCAGCCCCAGTTCCTTGCGGGCGATCCGTTCCAGGTGATAGCGGTCGTTGTGCAGGGCGGCTATCTCGGTCCGTAGTTTGTCGTTTTCAGTCTTGAGTTCGCTCACCTTTTCGTCGATCCGCTTCTTTTCCTGACGCATCTCGTAAATCCGCAGCAGACCCCGTTCACCAAATACCGTAAAGAACAGGATGAAGGCCAGGCAGCCCGCCGGGATCAGATAGGTGCGTCGTGTGATGCGAATCTTCTGCACAGGTTATCCTCTGCTGCTGCGTGCCGCAAAGTAGTCGGCGGTCTGTTTCAGGCCGGTTGCCAGATCCATGGTCGGTTGCCAGCCCAGCTTTTCGCCAGCCAGGCTGATATCAGGCCGGCGTTGCTTGGGATCGTCCTGGGGCAGCGGTTTGAACACGATCCGCGATGCCGATCCTGTTATAGTAACGATTTTTTCAGCAAATTCAAGGATGCTGTTCTCCACCGGGTTGCCCAGGTTGACCGGACCGATGAACCCCTGCTGGTTTTCCATCATCCGGATCATCCCTTCGATCAGGTCGGAAACATAGCAGAAGGAGCGGGTCTGAGAGCCGTCGCCGAAGACGGTGATCTCTTGATTATTCAAGGCCTGCAGGATGAAGTTGGAGACCACCCGACCGTCGTTTTCGGCCATGCGCGGGCCGTAGGTGTTGAAGATCCGCACGATTCGGATATCCACCCCGTTCTGGCGGTGGTAGTCCATCATCAGGGTCTCGGCCACCCGCTTCCCTTCATCGTAGCAGCTGCGGATACCGATCGGGTTGACGTGGCCCCAGTAGTCTTCCGTCTGCGGATGCACCTGGGGGTCACCGTAGACCTCGGAGGTAGAGGCCTGCAGGATGCGGGCCTTGACCCGCTTGGCCATCCCCAGCATGTTGATCATCCCCATCACGCTGGTCTTGACGGTCTTGACCGGGTTGTACTGGTAATGCACCGGCGAGGCCGGGCAGGCCAGGTTGTAGATTCGGTCCACCTCCAGCAGGATCGGCTCCACGATGTCGTGGCGGATCAGCTCGAAACGATGGTTATCCAGCAGGTGGATGATGTTGTCTTTGGAACCGGTGAAAAAGTTGTCCAGGCAGATCACGTCGTGACCTTCACCCAGCAGCCGCTCGCAGAGGTGGCTGCCCAGAAACCCTGCTCCGCCGGTGACCAGGATGCGCATCTTACTTGTCTCCGCCGCTGATGCCGCTGTTGGCTCGGCCCAGCGGGATGTAACGGATGCCGGCCTCCTGCATCCGGTTCGGTTTGTACAGATTGCGGCCATCCACGATCAGGGGCTGGCGCAGGGCGCTCTTGATCCGGTCGAAATCGGGGTTGCGGTATTCGGACCAGTCGGTAATCACCGCCAGGGCGTCGGCGTTTTCCAAGATATCGTACTGGTTGCTGCTGTACTCGATCCGATTGCCGAACAGCTTCTGCGCCTCGTGCAGTGCCTCCGGATCGTGGGCCCGTACCGTGGCGCCGGCCGCCAGCAGACGTTCAATGATGGTGATCGATGGCGCCTCGCGCATGTCGTCGGTGCGGGGTTTGAAGGAAAGACCCCAGCAGGCGATGGTGCGGCCGGTCAGCGGCTGCTCCTCGTCGGCGGAGCCCAACACCTTGATCAGTTTGGTGGCCAGCACCTCTTTCTGGCGGTCGTTGACCTCTTCCACCGCCTTCAAGAGCAGGAAGTCGTAATCGCATTCCTCGGCGGTGCGGATCAACGCCTTGACATCCTTGGGGAAGCAGGAGCCGCCATAACCGGGGCCGGGGAACAGGAAGTCGTACCCGATGCGGGTGTCGGAGCCGATCCCTTCGCGCACCGCCGCCACATCGGCCCCCATCCGTTCACACAGCCCGGCGATCTGGTTCATGAAGGAGATGCGGGTCGCCAGCATAGCGTTGGCGGCGTATTTGGTCATCTCGGCCGAGCGGATATCCATCACGATCATCCGGTTCTGCTTGCGCATGAACGGGTCATAGAGCTCCTTCATGATCTCGGCGGTGCGGACGTTGTCGGTGCCGATCACCACCCGGTCCGGCTTCATGAAGTCGTCGATGGCTGCCCCCTCCTTGAGAAACTCCGGGTTGGAGACCACGTCAAATTCGAGCGACGAACCGCGGCTGATCAGCTCCTCCTGGATGGCGGCCCGTACCTTGTCGGCGGTGCCCACCGGCACGGTGGACTTGTCGACGATGATCTTGAAGCCGTTCATATGTCTGCCGATGGTGCGACCTACGGCCAGTACGTACTGCAGGTCGGCGGAGCCGTCTTCGCCGGGGGGGGTACCGACGGCGATGAACTGGATCAGGGATTGCTCAACGGCCTCAACCACGTCGGTGGTGAAGGAGAGGCGCCCCTCTGCCTGGTTGCGCAGGATCAGCTCTTTGAGGCCCGGTTCGTAGATCGGGATGATGCCGTTTTTGAGCCCTTCGATCTTCTGCTGATCAACATCAACGGCGATCACGCTGTTGCCGCTCTCAGCAAAGCAGGCCGCAGCCACAAGTCCCACATACCCGGCGCCAAATACTGATATCTTCATCTAAACAAGCTCCCTGTTTTTCATGATCAACGCCTGTGCGTACAGCTCTCGTCTGGGCATGCCGGTTGCGGCAGCCACCAGGGCGGCTGCTTCCTTGACGCTGTGTCCCTTGGCCAGGGCTGTCTGCAGCTGTTCTTCTGGGGATACCCCCTCCAGCCGCTGGCTGTCTGCATCGGCCGGTGCGATCAGGATCACCAGCTCGCCCCGTTCCCGCTCTTCCGGTATCTGCTCCTGCACCGTGCTGGCTGTGCCGAACAGAAACTCCTCATGCAGCTTGGTCAGCTCCCGGGCCACCACCACCCGGCGTTCGCCCAGCACCACGGCAATATCGGTCAGGGTGGCCTTCAAGCGGTGCGGCGCCTCATACAGCACCACACTGCCCTGTGCCGAGGCGAGCGAGGCCAGAAACGAGCGACGCTTACCTTCTTTATTCGGCGGAAAACCGGCAAAGGTAAAGGCATTTGTCGGTAGACCTGCCGCTGAAAGCGCGGACACAGCGGCACAGGCGCCGGGGATCGGCACCACCGTGATCCCGGCGGACAGGGCATCCCGCACCAGCTGGTAGCCGGGGTCCGAGATGCAGGGGGTGCCGGCGTCGGAGATCAGTGCCACCTGCCTGCCTTCCTGCAGGGTCGCCAGGATCCGTTCACCCTTCAAGGCCTGGTTGTGGTCGTAGTAGGAGGTGAGCGGCGTGGTGATGCCGAAGTGGGCCAACAACTTGCGGGAGTGGCGGGTGTCCTCGGCGGCGATCAGGTCGGCTTCCTTCAGGGTACGCACCGCCCGGAAGGTCATATCCTCCAGGTTGCCGATCGGCGTGGCTACGATGTACAGGGTGCCCGGCATTAGTTGAGCGAGGCGATGTAGCCCCTGATGCCCTCCAGGATGCCGTCGGCTGCCAGGTCATGGAAGGCGGGATCCTGCAGGTGGGCTTCTTCGGTGCTGTTGCTGATAAAGGCGGTCTCCACCAGGATGCTGGGCATGGTGGCCCCCACCAGCACATAGAACGGGCCCTGCTTGACCCCCAGGTTTCTGGTGTCGCTGTGCCTGCCTTTGATGGTCTTGTAGAGCGCCTTCTGCACTTCCTCGGCCAGGTGGGCCGAATCGTTCAGTTTGTAGTTGGCCATCAGATCAAACAGGATCGCCTGCAGGGTACTGACCTTTTCCAGTGAGGTGCCGTTCTCCTTGGCCGCCAGCTGGGCCACCTTTTCGGTCTTGGCCAGGTTCAGGTAGTAGGTTTCGATGCCGCTGGCGTTACGGTTGGGGGCGGCATTGGCGTGGATCGAGACAAACAGGTCGGCACCCACCTTGTTGGCGATGGCGGTCCGTTCCTCAAGTGGGATAAAGACGTCCGTCGAGCGGGTCATGACCACATCCAGCCCCAGTTCGTCTTTGAGCTTATCTCGTAGTTTGAGCCCGATGGAGAGCACCACCTCTTTTTCCTGCAGGCCGGATTGGCCGACAGCGCCGGGATCATGGCCGCCATGGCCGGGATCAACCACGATCCGGCGCACCTTGGCGATGCCTGGATGCTGTTTCTGTGCCGGGCGCGGCTTGGTGGCCTCCTTGTGCTCGGCCGGTTTGGGCAGATCAGCCGCTGAGGCCGCGTTGACCAGGCTGGTCAGGCCGCTTTCCAGGCGGCTGATCTCGGTGGGCCGCTGACCGCGCACGTCGATGATCAGTTTAGACGGATCGGAGAGGGGGAAGATCTTGTAGTCGAGGATCTGGTCGGTGTCCAGCACCACCCGCACCACGCCGGCCCTGAACAGGGCCACCCGCACCCCTTTCACCAGCCCGTCGCCGATGGTGATGTCGCGGATAGCGGCGCCCAGCTGGGAGTTTTGGATGTCGATCACAATCCGGCCCGGCTTGCCGGCGCTGCCCTTGTCCAGCTCATAGCTCTTCCAGGTCGCGTCCCGGTCAAGGCTGACGGCAACCCGGGTGTAGTCGGGGGTGGACCAGTGCTTGAGCTCAAGCACCTGGGCCGGTGGTGGCGGTGGCACCGGTTCCTGTTTGACCACCACCGGTTGTTTGGCTTTTTGGGAGCTTTTCTTCTTGCTGGCGGCGTCTGCGGTGGTGACCAGGGCCAGGGACAGGGTCAGGGTGATCAACAGGTATATGCAGCTGCGCAGGTATCTCATGCCATCCTTTTGAGTTCGTCCAGCAGGTTCAAGGCTTCGAGGGGAGTCATAGCAGAAATATTCAGTTTTTTCAACCGTTCCCGCAGTAGGTCGCCCTGGGGTTCGAACAGGGTGTACTGGCGGGTCTCTTTCTTGGGCGGGGCGATCCGACTCTTGGCTAGCCGCGGGGCGCCCTGCTCGAATTCGCCTTCCTCCAGGGTCTTCAATACCTCGCGGGCCCGTTCGATCACGTCCGACGGCATGCCGGCCAGTCGGGCCACCTGGATGCCGTAGGAATGGGAGGCGGCGCCGGGCACGATGGTGCGCAGGAAGATCACCTGGTCGTTCCATTCCTTGACCGCCACCGTCAGGTTGGTGATCCCCTCGCGGGTGGCGGCCAGGTCGGCCAGCTCGTGGTAGTGGGTGGCAAACAGGGTGCGGGCCTTGCAGCGGTTGGTGTCGTGCAGGTATTCGGCCACGGCCCAGGCGATGGACAGGCCGTCGAAGGTGGAGGTGCCGCGGCCGATCTCGTCCAGCACCACCAGGCTCTTGGGGGTGGCGCTGCGCAGGATATGGGCCGTTTCCATCATCTCCACCATGAAGGTGGACTGGCCCCGGGCCAGGTTGTCGCCGGCTCCGACCCGGGTGAAGATCTGGTCGGCGATGCCGATGGTGGCAGCCGTGGCCGGTACAAAGGAACCGATCTGGGCCATCAGGGTGATCAGGGCCACCTGGCGCATGTAGGTGGATTTACCGGCCATGTTGGGGCCAGTGATCATCAGCAGCTGGTGTTGCTGCTGATCGAGGCGGGTGTCGTTGGGTACGAACCGTTCCCCCAGGTTCATCGCCTCCACCACCGGGTGGCGTCCCTCCGTGATCTCAAGCTGGTCGCTGTAATCCACCTGCGGTTTGCAGTAGCTGCGCTCCACCGCCACCTGACCCAGGGCCCGCAGCACGTCCAGGGCCGCCAGGGCCGCTGCGGTGCGGCTGATACGGCCGCCCTGGGCAGCGGTCTGCTCGCGCACCTGCTGGAACAGGGCGTACTCCAGCTCGCAGATCCGGTCCTCGGCCCCCAGCACCTTTTCTTCGTAGTTTTTCAGCTCTTCGGTGATGTAGCGCTCGCCGGTGGCCACGGTCTGGCGGCGGATGTAGTCGGCCGGTACGTTGGCCAGATTGGCCTTGGTGACCTCGAGGTAGTAGCCAAAGACCTTGTTGTAGCGGATCTTGAGCGAGGAGATCCCGGTCCGTTCCCGCTCCTGGGCCTCCAGCCGGGCGATGAAGCCCTTGCCCTCGCGGCTGATACTGCGTAGTTCATCCAGCTCAGGGTGATAGCCATCGGCGATGATACCTCCCTCCCGCAGCGAGAAGGGGGGGGTGGGGGCGATGGCCTGCTCGATCAGGGTGCGGATATCGTTGAGCGGGTCCAGCTGCCCCACCAGCTCCAGCAGCAGTGGCGCGGTGGTCTCGGCCAACAGCACCCGGATCTGCGGCACCTGCTCCAGTGAGTCGTACAGAGCCCGCAGGTCGCGGCCACCGGCACCGGCCAGACTGACCCGGCCATTCAGGCGCTCCAGGTCGTGCACCTGCTTCAGCAGGTCGGCCAGCGGTTCCCGCAGGTCGGGCCGCTCGATCAGTTCCTCCACCGCCGACAGCCGTCGGCGGATCGGTTCCACCTGCACCAGCGGGTAGGAGAGCCACTGCTTGAGCAGCCGGGCCCCCATGGCGGTGACGGTGCGATCCAGGCAACCCAGCAGCGAGCCGGCCTTTTTGTTGTCGCTCATGGTGGCGGTCAGTTCCAGGTTGCGGCGGGTGGCCGGGTCCAGGGCCAGGTGGTCGTTCTGGCGAACGATTGTCAGGTCCCGCAGGTGCGACAGGGAGGCGTGGCGGTTGTCCTGCAGGTAGTGCAGCACCATGCCCACCGCCAGCAGCGCAGTCGGCAGTTCAGCCAGCCCCAGGGCCGCCGGACCGGCCACGTTGAACTGGCCGCAGAGCAGCTTGGCGGCGTAGTCCTTGTCCAACACCCAATCCGCCACGGCAGCGCGGGGACGCTCACCCAGCACCGCGATCAGCTCGGCTGGCGGCTCATGGCGCAATGTTTCCGGCAACAGCAGCTCGCGGGGTAGCACCGAGGCGGCCAGGGAGGCAGCGGCGCTCAGATCATCCAGTTCAGCGGCGCGGAACTCGCCGGTGGAGAGATCGAGCCAGGCCGCTCCCCATTGGCGGCCGTTCCCGGTCAGCGCCAGCAGGAAGGAGTTCTCCTCCGGCACCAGCGATTCGGCCTCGGTCACCAGGGCCGGGGTCACCACCCGCACCACATCCCGCTTGACGATCCCCTTGGCCTGTTTGGGGTCTTCCACCTGCTCGCAGACCGCCACCCGGTAGCCGGCCTCGATCAGGCGGGCGATGTAGGGCTGGGCCGAGTGGAACGGCACCCCGCAGAACGGGATCTCGTCGGCGCTGCCCTTGTTGCGGGAGGTAAGCGTGATATCCAGGATGCGGGAGGCCAGCAGGGCGTCCTCCAGAAACATCTCGTAGAAATCACCCATCCGGAAAAAGAGGATGCTTTCCGGGTGCTGGGCCTTGATCTCCAGATATTGTCGCATCATGGGGGTCTGCAGGGATGAGCTCATAGCGCTGTTAATAGCATGCCATCGCTTGGCATTGCAACAAAGCGGGCGAGCGTGTATAGGGAATAGTCATTGTTGACTCCAACCATGAAAGAATCGTCTATGACTCGTAGCTTAGCGCTCCTGGCCTGTTCTGTTGTCGTGCTGTGCGTTGGTGCCTGTGATGGCGGCAAGCAGAAACCTGTGCTGAAGCCGGCCATCCCGGTCAAGGTGGCCCAGGCGTTGCACAAGGATGTGCCGCTGCAGATCAGGGTGATCGGCACGGTTGAGGCACTGAACACCGTCGAGATCAAGCCCCAGGTCAGCGGTCAGATCGCCCGCATCCACGTGACCGAAGGCAGCGATGTCGGCCAGGGGGCCCTGCTGGTCAGCATCGACGCCGCGCCGTTCCAGGCGGCGCTCCGTCAGGCCGAAGCAACCCTGGCCAAATCCCAGGCCCAGGCCCGTTTTGCCGCCGATCAGGCCCGACGTTACGAAGGATTGCTGCGGGAAGGGATTGTGACCCGCGATCAGTACGAGCAGTTGCAGGCCTCGGCCGAATCGCTGGCCGCCGCGGTGGCGGCCGACCGCGCCGCCGTTGCCAATGCCGGGATCCAGTTGGGCTACTGCAGTATCCGTTCGCCGATTGCCGGCCGCACCGGCACGGTGGCCCTGCATGCCGGCAATCTGGTCAAGGCCAATGAACAGGCCATCCTGACCGTGAACCAGATCAGCCCGGCTGCGGTTGCCTTCGATCTGCCGGAGAAGCGGCTGGCCGAACTCAAGCGTGCCATGGCCGGCGGGCAGCTGCGGGTGGAGGCGGTCATCCCTCACGAGGGTGGCCCGGCGGAGGTCGGCCGGATCAGTTTTCTCGACAATGCGGTCAATCCTGCCACCGGCACCATCAGGCTGAAAGGGCAGTTCGCCAATGGGTCCCGCCGGCTCTGGCCGGGGCAGTTCGTCGATCTGGTGCTGACCCTGGGGGTCAAGAAGCAGGCGGTGGTGGTGCCGGCTGCAGCGGTGCAGAACGGTCAGCAGGGTGAGTATGTCTACCTGGTGACCAGGGAGCAGAAGGCCGAGCTGCGCCAGGTGGTGACCGCTCCGGCCACCGAGGGTGAGCTGGTGATCGAACAGGGGGTGGCGGCCGGCGAGACCGTGGTGGTTGACGGCCAGTTGCGCCTGACCCCGGGGGCTGCGGTGACCGGTGCCGCCCCCGCCGATACAGGAAAACAGCAGCCGTGAACATCGCCGATCCGTTTATCCGGCGTCCGATCATGACCTCGCTGATCATGGTGGCGATCCTGATCTTTGGATTGGCCTCCTACCGCCAACTGCCGGTCAACGACCTGCCCAACGTGGATTTCCCCACCATCCAGGTCAACGCCAGCCTGTCCGGCGCCAATCCCGATACCATGGCCTCGGCCGTGGCCACTCCGCTGGAGAACCAGCTCTCTACCATCGCCGGTGTGGATTCGATGACCTCCACCAGCGGCACCGGCCAGACCCGGATCACGATCCAGTTCAACCTGGAGCGGGACATCGACGCCGCTGCCCAGGATGTGCAGGCCGCCATCTCCCAGGCAGCCCGCTATCTACCCAAGAACATGACCACCCCGCCCTGGTTCCGCAAGGTCAACCCGGCTGATCAGCCGGTGCTGTATCTGGCCTTAAGCTCGCCGGCCCTTCCGCTCTCCACCATCGACGAGTACGCCCAGACCATGATCGCCCGCCGGGTCTCCACCATCAGCGGCGTGGCCCAGGTCAACGTGTTCGGCGCCCAGAAGTACGCAGTGCGGGCCCTTTTGGACCCCAGAGAATTGGTGGCCCGCCAGATCGGCATCGACGAGGTGGCGGCCGCCATCGGCGCAGGCAACGTCAAACTGCCCACTGGCACCCTGGACGGCAGCCGCCAGGCCTACACCATTGAGACCAATGCCCAGCTGCTGCAGGCCAGCGCCTACCGCAAGCTGGTGGTGGCTTATCGTGGAGGGGCGCCGGTCTACCTGGAGGAGTTGGGGCGGGTGGTGGACAGCGTGGAGAACACCAAGGCCGCCGCCTGGTACAACAGCAGTCGCGGTATTATCCTGGCGGTCTACCGCCAGCCCGGCACCAATACGATCCAGGTGGTGGACGCCGTCCGGGCGCTGCTGCCCCAGTTTCGGGCCCAGATTCCGGAGGCGGTGGGGATCGACGTGCTGTACGACCGCTCGCTGACCATCCGCGAATCAATGCACGACGTCAAATTCACCCTGGTGCTGACCATCGGCCTGGTGATCATGGTGATCTTTCTGTTTCTGCGCAACCTGCGGGCCACCCTGATCCCCTCATTGGCGCTGCCGCTCTCGATTGTCGGCACCTTCAGCGTGATGCAGCTGTTCGGCTTCTCCCTCAACAACCTCTCGATGATGGCCCTGACCCTGGCGGTGGGCTATGTGGTGGATGATGCGATCGTGATGCTGGAGAACATCGTGCGGCACATGGAACAGGGAAAAAGTGCCCGGGAGGCGGCCTTCAGCGGTTCCCGCGAGATCAGCTTCACCATCATCTCGATGACCATCTCGCTGGTGGCGGTCTTCCTGCCGGTGCTGTTCATGGGCGGCATCCTGGGGCGTCTGTTGCACGAATTCGCCATCACCATCAGCGCCGCCATTCTGGTCTCCTGTTTTGTCTCCTTAAGCCTTACCCCGATGCTCTGCAGCCGTTTTCTGACAGTGCACAGTCAATCCCACGGCCGTCTTTACCAAGCCATGGAACGGTTCTTCGAACGGTTGCGGTCCGGCTATGAGCGCAGCTTGAAGCTGGTGCTGCAGTACCGGCGGGCCACCCTGGCGCTGACACTGCTGTCGGTCCTGCTGACGGCCTGGCTGTTTAGCGTGGTGCCGATGGGCTTCCTGCCGTCGGAGGATACCGGGCGGATCAACATCGATACCGAGACCGCCCAGGGCACCTCCTTTGAGGCGATGAAAGAGCGTCAGCTGGCGCTGGCCCGCATCCTGGCCGCCGATCCCAACATCGACGGCTTCATGGCCTCGGTGGGCGGCATCAGGAATGTCAATAACGGTTTTTTCTTTGTCCGTTTGAAGCCCCGCAGCCAGCGCAAGCTGACCGCCGATCAGGTGATACAGCAGTTGCGACCCAAACTGGCCCAGGTGCCGGGCATCAAGGCCTATCCCAAGAACGTCCCCTCGATCCAGGTAGGGGGCGTCAGTTCCAAGAGTCTGTACCAGTTCACCCTGCAGGGACAGCACACCGACGAACTGTACCGCGCTGCTGCCGCCTTCGAGGCCCAGCTGAGGGAGCTGCCGCAACTGCAGGACGTGACCAGCGACCTGCAGATCAG
>DIKW01000081.1:0-8413 GCA_002424705.1 Geobacter sp. UBA5608 | reverse complement strand
ATGCTGCAGGTGGAGGATGCCCTCTCCTATGCCTACGCCAGCCGGCAGGTCTCCACCATCCTGGCTCCGGCCGACCAGTATCAGGTGATCATGGAGCTGGACCCGCGCTGGCAGGGGGATCCGTCGGCCCTGCAGCTGCTCTACATCCGTTCTGCAAATGGTCAGCTGGTGCCGTTGGAGACCATCGCCACCCTTTCCAAAGAGCTGGGGCCCCTGGCGGTGAACCACCTGGGCCAGCTGCCGGCGGTGACCATTTCGTTTAACCTGCGACCCGGCGTCTCACTGGGGGATGCGGTCAGGCTGATCGAGGCCCAGGCAAAGCGAGAGCTGCCACCCACCATCAGCACCAGCTTCCAGGGCACGGCCCAGGCCTTCAAGGACTCCTTCAGCGGATTCTGGCTGCTGCTGGCCCTGGCGATCTTCGTGATCTATCTGGTGCTGGGGGTGCTCTACGAGAGCTACATCCATCCGATCACCATCCTGTCCGGCCTGCCGGCGGCCGGCTTCGGCGCGCTTTTAACCCTGCTGCTGTTCAGGAGTGATCTGAACATCTACGGTCTGGTGGGGATCATCATGCTGATCGGCATCGTCAAGAAAAACGCCATCATGATGATCGATTTCGCCCTGGAGGCCGAGCGCAGCGAGGGCAAGCAGCCGCTGGAGGCGATCTACGATGGTGCCATCGTCCGTTTCCGGCCGATCATGATGACCACCATGGCGGCCCTGCTGGGCACCCTGCCGATCGCCGTCGGGTACGGAGCCGGCGGCGAAGCGCGCCAGCCGCTGGGGCTGGCGGTGGTGGGAGGGCTTTTGACCTCACAGCTGCTGACGCTCTACATCACGCCGGTGATCTACTACTACATGGACCGGCTGCTGAAGGCGGTCCGCTTGCGGCGCCAGCCTGTGCAGGCATGATATTGCCATCGTTGCAAGGCGCAGCCGGGAAGTGTATATACGGTTCATCTGATGTAACAAACAGCAGCAAGCAAGGAGTGTGCAGATGGCTGATCAGCGCAAGGTTGTGCAGACGAATGGCGTAGGGGAGGCGCCTGACCATACCACCCGGGCCAAGATCATTGAGGCCACCACCGCCCTGTTGAGCAAGACCTGCCGTCATGCGGTCTCAATCCGTGATATAGCACGGGAATCGGGGGCCAACAGCGCTCTGGTATCCTACTATTTTGGCGGCAAGGAGCAGTTGTACGGCGCAGTGGTGGCGGAACAGTTCGCCGCCTATGATCGCGAGGTGGTGCCGTTCTTCAAGAGCGAAGGTGATATCCGTGAGAACGTTCGGGCCGCCTGCAAGGCCTTAGCCGCTTTTCACAAACAGCGTCCTTTTTGGCTGATACTCTACCAACGGGAGATGACCAACCCTTCGGCCTGTTATGAGACCGTGATCAAGCCCTGCATCAACAACGCCTCGAAACAGGCCACCGCCATGGTTGTGGCCGGCATCGAGCAGGGAGTATTCCGGCCGGGCCTCAACGCCCGTTTTGTGGTGCAGTCCTTGATCGCCCTGGTTAACTATCAGTTCATCAACCAGCGTATCCTGCGGGATCTGCAGCTGGATCCGGTTGATCAGGCCGATCAGTATGTGGATTTTGCACTAGAGATGGTGTTGAGTTTTATTGTTGCCAAGCACTAGACGAATGGAAGGAGTTATGCTGATGCAGGTGGTTATTCAGTACTGCGCCTCCTGAGGCCAGCAACAACTGGCGGCCGGTCTGGCCGCAGAGCTGGAAAAAAATGTCGAGGGAGCCGTCGTAACGGTTGAACGGGGTCCCAAACAGAGTGAGCTGGCGGTGCTGGTGGACGGGGAGCAGATCTTCTCCCGCCTGGAACAGATGCGCTACCCCGAGGCCCGCGAGTTGATCGCGGCCTGCCGGGAACGAAGCTGACACGAGAGAAGGCCGGGAGTTATCCCGGCCTTCTCTCGTTGTGCGGAGATGAGAGCTGGATCGCCTGGTCCAGGCAGAATTCAACACACAGACCGCAGCCGGTGCAATTTTCCTGGATAAACGCGGGCTGCTGGTCACGGGTGACGGTCGTTAACGCGCCGCTCGGACAGATTGCGACGCACCCTTGGCAGGCGCTGCAGTTTTCGTTGAAGGCGAGGTGGTGGCTGTACTGGTGGGCGATCCGTTGTCCACGTTCAGCGGGCAGGTTACGCAGCGTGCGGTTTAATAGCTGGCGACGTTCGGGCACCCGTTTTTCGGCGTACTCGCTGCGGCGCTCCACTGTTTGGTGTGCGGCGTCCATCACGGCAGCGGCGCTCTGAAACAGGGCAGCGCGGAACGAGCCGAAAAAGCTGCGGCGATTCAGCCGTTCCTGCTGCACCTGCACCGCTGCTCCGTCTTCTGCAATGATGATCCGGCATCCGTTCTGGTCACCGTTCAGGTCGCTAAGCCGACGCAGCCGCTCAAGTAACCGATCCAGCATGGGGCTGTTGCGACACCCCTGGCAGCTGCTCAGGTTCAGCTGCAGGCTGCCGGTCAGGCTGTGGATCAGACTCAGCAGGTGTTCGTCGGATAGTCCCCCCAGACAGACCAGGCTGGCATTGGCTGATGCGCTGGTGCGGCAACAGCCGAGCACAGGGTTTTCCACTTTGCGCAGCGCGGCCAGGCAGGCGTCGAATTGATGGTTGATCTCCAGCGCCCCCGAGGGGCAGACCGTGGTGCAGAGCAGGCAACCGGTGCAGCGCTCCGGGTTCACCCGTAGACCGTCATCAACGCTGATGGCCTGCCGGGGGCAGATCGTGACGCAGCGTCGGCATTCGCTTTCGCTGTAACGATTCGGCAGACAGCGTGACTGCTCGATCCGCAGATCATCACGGCTGCCAGATGGCTGCGACGGCTGGTCAGGCATCGGCACTCGCCTGCAGTGCTTTGCAATCCGCTGCTACAAACGCTGCGGTGCAGCCGGCCAGCGCCATGTAGAACGGCGCCTCGCCATCCTCAATGATCGCCTGGCAAAACGGTGTCAGCCAGGGCGCAAGGAACTCGTTGATAAACGCCAGTTGGGCCGTTGCGAACCGCGCAGCCTCCTCACGGTTGCCAGTGGCGTGCGCCTGCCGCTGCTGAAAGGCCAGAAAGGAAAGAAATTCCAGCTCCACCGCAATATGGTCCGGCAATTCCGGAAAATCGTCGGCCAGGTGCAGGCCGTGGGTCTGATACACGGCAGCCACCTGCGCGGTTGTCGTACCCATCACGGTCTTGGTCCTATCCAGCCAGACCGAACCATAGGGTGGTGCCACCAGCTTGAAGGGGCCGAGGAACAGTCGGCTGTATTCGACCAGGAGCTCCTCAAGGGGTGTCTGATCGAGCAATTGTGCTGCTTTGCCGGCCTGCTGAGCTGCCTGTGGCGCCAACTCGGCCAGCAGGGTGGCCAGTGCAGCGCAACAGCCTTCCTCGCTAAGGGCGCTGGTCGGGGAGTAGTAACAGGCAGACAGCAGCCGGTAGGCATCTTCGCGGTTATTCGAAGCAGGGACGAATGTGGTCACAGTGACATCCTTGGATGGAAAGCGGGATGGGGCACATGTCCCCATCCCGTCTCGTTGTGTTACAGCTGTGTCATCAACCCTCAGAGCTTGGCAGCCGCCTTGAAGGAGCGGATGTACGCCACGTTGGGCTTGGTCTTCTTCTCCTCTTTCAGTCTGAAGGCCTTATATTTCTTCAGGGCTTGGGCCGGCGCGCTGGCGGCATCGTTCAGGTCGCCGAAGATGCGTGCCTTTGAAGGGCAGGCGCTGACGCAGGAGGGCAGTTCGCCCTTCTTCACGCGGTGTTCGCAGAAGATACACTTCTCCGTCACCCCTACCTTGCGGACGCTGGCGTAGTCGGGGTGCTGGTAGTCGTGCTTGTGGGGTGGCAGCGCCCCGGCCGCCTTGGCGGTCTCGGCGCCGGAGGCGGTGCAGCCTTTGATCAGCTCGCTCTTGTCCTGATAGATGGGGTGGATCTCACCCATGTTGGCGCTGATCACGCTGTATTCAGCCTTTTGTTTCTCCACATCCATGACGCTGTAGGGGCAGGCCTTCTGGCAGCGCAGGCAGCCGATACAGCGTTCGTCATTATGCATGGTGATGCCGTCCGGTGTCTTGAACATCGCCTTGGGCTTCACCGGGCAGGCCTTGACGCAGGGTGCGTCCGAGCAGTGGTTGCAGAGCACCGGCAGGGCGGCAAAGCTCACCTTGGGGAATTTACCCTCTTCTTTGTAGATGAAGTCGGCCCAGTTGAAGGTCTGACCGTCGGCCCGACCCTGGGTATTGTTCTCGGTCTTGCAGGCCAGGGCACAGGCGCCGCAGCCGACACATTTTTGCAGATCAATCACCATTCCGTATTGTTTTGGCATAGTCTAATCCCCCCCTTTCCTAGGCCTTCTCGATCTTGACGCCGGTAAAGCCGCCGTTGCGTGCCGTTGAGCCGCTGAGCCGGTCGAAATCGGACGGCATCAGCTCGTTGTTGTTGCCGCCACGCGGTGCCTTGCCGTACTCCTTGGCAGCCACCCGGCCGTAGGCCCAGTGTCCCTGGCCGTAGCACTTTGCCACCGTGCCGGGACGGACCCCCTCCCAGAGGCGGGCCTTGCAGGTGATGGTCCCATTGACCGAGGTCAGCTTGATGGTGTCGCCGTCCTTGATACCCAGCTTCTTGGCATCGACCGGGTTGATCTTGGCCACATCGTCCCAGCTCTTGTCACCGATATCCACCTTCTTGAACTCCTGGTACCAGGTGGTGTTTGCCGAACGGCCTTCACGGTTAAGACGCGATTTGTGGTCAATAAAGGTGAAGGGATATTCTTTATCACTGCCGTGACGCTTGGGTGACTCGTAGTGGGGCACGAAGACCAGTTCGCCCTGGGCCTCGTAGCCGCTGCTCTTCAGCACGTCGTCGATGCTGGTCTTGTGCTTGGCGGCAAACAGGGTCAGGGTCTTCTTCAGGGTCTCGCTGTAGAACTCGAACTTCTTGGTCTCGGTCTTGAATTTGCCCCAGTTCTTCTTGTAAGCATAGGTCTCGCTGTTGTAGATACCCTTCTTCTTGAACTCCGCCCAGCTGGCGACCTGGTCGCCCTTCATCTTCTCCTTGCCGTTCCAGACCTTCTGACTGGAGATCTTGGCGGCAATTTCGCAGAACTGGTCGGCGTTGGTTGGCTTCTGCTTGGTTTCGGGGTCCTCGAAGGAGGCGTAGTAGTTGTACAGGTTGGGGAAGCCTTTGGCCTTCAGCCGCTCGGCCAGCAGCCACACAACTTCGGTCTCTTCGGATTTGACGTTCCAGAGCGGCTTGGCCACCGCCTGCTGAATCGACATATGGCCGTGCAGGTTGGCCATGTTGGTGATGATCGACAGTTTTTCGGTGGGGGCAAAGGTGGCCGGCAGCACCACGTCGGCAAACTGGGTCATCTCCGAGGCGTTGGTGACCATATGCACGAAGAACGGCACCTGGGCCATGGCCTTATCCCAGCGCTGGGCGCCGGTGGCCGAGAAGTTGAAGTTGGACCAGGAGCTGATGAACACCCGGCAGGCGGCCGGATCTTTCAGGATGCCGTCGGCCACGGCGTTGGTGACCACGCCGGCCTTGGCGCTTTCAGTTACCTTACCATCCTTGTCCTTTTTGGAGTCATAGCCGCCCATGATGGCCGGCATGTCCTTGGCGCCACGGCCGTCCAGTTTCTTTGCCTTGCTGCCTTTCTTGGCAAGCTCGTCAACAAAGGCGTCCGTAATCTCGGGGAACTTGGTGGTCGGTGCACTGGAGGACTGGAACACGCCGCCTTCGGTCTCGATGGAGCCGAGGATGCCGTTCAGAGCGTAGACCGCCATGGAGGCGTAGGTGCCACGGGGGGTCATGGCCACGCCGGGCCCCATCCAGACGGCACAGCTCGAACCGGCCTTGCCCATGGTGCGTGCCACCGTGATGATCTGTTGAGCCGGGATCAGGGTCTTCTTGGCGGCCCAGGCCGGGGTCTTATCCTTCAGCTCCAGGTTCCAGTACTTGACGATGCCGTGGGTCTGCTTCTCTTCAAAGGCGGCTTCGTCAATCGTCTGGCCGGCCTTGAACAGGTTTTTGCCCTCCTTGAAATCACCCACAAACTCCTTGCTCCAGAGCCCCTCGGTCAAGAGCACATGGGCAATGGCCGAGGCCAGGGCGCCGTCCTCGCCCGGCTTGATCGGCAGCCACTCGTTAGCCTTGGCTGCCGAGGCGGAGAGACGCGGATCAACAGCAATCACGGCACCGCGATCGAAGATGTCACCGAACTTGTTGATGGCGTTGGGCACCTGACGGTTGGAGGAAAGCGGGTCGCAGCCCCAGACCACCAGGCACTTGGTCTTGGCCAGGTCGTAGTCGCGGTAGCCGAAGAAGCCCTGGGTGTAGCCGGAGCCCATCTTCTCGGCCTCGGCGCAGATGGCGCTGTGGGAGAAGTAGTTGGCGGTGCCGTATATCTTGGGTAGGGCGCCGTACAGCAGGTCGGTGGCGGTGGATGAATAGCGGCCCCGCATATAGACCAGTTTTTCCGGGGTGCCGGCAGTACGCAACTCAATCATCTTGTCCGCCACCAGGTCCAGGGCCTCATCCCACGAGATCGGCACAAATTTGGGATCGATGCCGCGTCCCTTTTGCGGATTGGTGCGCTTCATCGGCACCTTGATCCGGTCCGGGTCGTAGGTCTGCTGGATCATCAGATGGCCACGGGGGCAGCAGTAGCCGTTGTTGGCCTTACTGAGCTGGTTGCCGCGCACCTTGGTGATCCGGTTGTCCTGCACAAAGAACTCTACCGGACACCAGGCGGTACAGCCCATACAGGTGGAGGGAATCCACTCCCCCGCGGCTGTTCCGTTCGTCTTGCCATTGCTGGCGGCAAAGGCGTTCAGTTTGGGTAGTCCGACGGTTGCCACGGCACCGGCTGCGGCCGTTACCTTCAGAAAATCCCTGCGATTAATCTCCATACCATTTCCTCCTTTCGGTGTGGTACCGACTGCATGTGACCTGTTGCTCGTCTGTGATGCATCGATGGGGGGCGAGCTTCTCGTTTGCGTTTTTTTTGCACGCCACCCCATAAGCACTAATCGATTTTGATAGAGTGTAGCGCAGTATTTTTAAAAGTCAACTACATGTAATTATTCGCATTTTAAGTGTTACGGGATGTGAACAGTCAGGGTAGATCCAGTGATGACGACTCATAAGAGGCGCTTCTGGAAAATTGGTATCATGTCGAAATTATACGATAAAAAACATTGAGGCAGCTCGTGGGTCTCGCGAAAATCGTTACGAAGTCGTAACGTTGCTCTGTTCGTGCTGAGGGCGTTCCGATTCGCCCTTTTTCAGCTTTTCCCAGAGTACTTTGCGGGATATCCCCAATATCTCGGCTGCCTTGATTTTTTGTCCACCCAGGCTGTCCAGCACCCTGAGGATATAGCGCCGTTCGAACTCGGCCACTGCCTCCCGTAGCGGCAATCCAACCTGGATTTTTTCAAACTGCGTCCCGAAGTGTGGCGTGACCGTAGCCAGGGAGACAAGTTGCTGCTCACGTATCCGCTGCCCGGGGTAGAGTAGCGTCAACTGCTCAATCAGATTTGCCAATTCTGTAACATTGCCGTGCCAGGAGCGGAGCAGGAGGCTGTCCAGCAGATTGGGTGAAAGTCTGATCCGTTGAGCCGGTGCAGCAGCGAACTGTTCAATGAAGTAGGTTGCCAAGATCGGGATGTCTTCGGGGCGCTCACGCAGGGGCGGTATCTGCAACATCACCACATTGACACGATAGAACAGTTCCTTGCGAAAGCGTTCCTGCTGGGTAAGCTGCCGCAGGTCGGCGGTGGTGGAGCAGATCAGGCGGAAACGTACCGGGCGTGGCGTGGTGCCGCCGATCCTGAGTATCGACTGTTCTTCCAAGGCACGGGCCAGCATCGCTTGTATCGAGAGGGGCAGGTCTTGCAAACCGTTCAGAAACAAGGTGCCGTCGTCGGCTGACTCCAACAAGCCGGGCTTGCTGCGTTCCACGCCCGGCAGGCCGCCCTTGTCAACGCCGAAAAGTTCGGCCTCAAGCAGTTGGGGGGGGATAGCGGCACAGTTTACCTGAATGAACGGTTTGTCCTTGCGGGGACTAATGTCGTGAACGGTCCTGGCCAACAACTGTTTCCCGGTACCGGTTTCTCCCTGCAGGAGCAGTGGCACCTCGCTGGCGGCAACAATGGCAATCGTGTCGAGAATATTTCGCATCGCCGGTGAGCGGGAGATGACGATGCGCTGTTGGTCCGGTACGGCGTTATTGATAGCTGCCAGCTGGCGCTCCAGGCCGCGGTATTCGAGAACCCGCTCCAGTTTCATCAGCAGCACGTCAATGGAAAACGGCTTGGTAATGAAATCAAAGGCACCCAGTTTCATGGCCTTGACCGCCATGTCAACCGTTGCCTGGCCGGTCATAACCAGTA
>DIKW01000108.1:22779-29148 GCA_002424705.1 Geobacter sp. UBA5608 | reverse complement strand
TGAAGCCCATGGCGCCGGCGAAGGCCACCAGACCGGAACCGGCCGGGAAGGAGATGCCGATCGGGAAACGGGTGTGAGAGTCACCACCGGTACCGACGGTGTCGGGCAGCAGCAGACGGTTCAACCAGGAGTGAATAACACCATCGCCCGGCTTCAAGGCTACGCCGCCCCGCTCGGCAATAAAGGCCGGCAGGGTCTTGTGCATCTTCACGTCAGCCGGCTTCGGATAGGCAGCGGTGTGGCAGAAGGACTGCATGAACATCGGCGACAGGAACTTGAGGCAGGCCAGTTCCTTCAGTTCGTCAGCAGTCATCGGACCGGTGGTATCCTGTGAACCGACCGTGGTCATCTTGGGCTCGCAGGCAGTGCCGGGCAGGATGCCGGTCACGCCGCAGGCCTTGCCCACCATCTTCTGGGCCAGAGAATAGCCTTGGTCTGCCTTGGGAACCGGGTTAACCGGCAGGGTGAAGACATCGGTCTCGCCCAGCCCTAACGCCTTGCGGGCCTTCTCAGTCACGGCGCGACCGATGATCAACGGAATCCGGCCACCGGCGCGGAATTCGTCAGCAATGGTGTTGGGGGCCAGATTGAAGGTGGAGATTACTTCACCGGCAGCGTTGCTGATCTCACCCTTGACGGTGTTGATGGTGATCACGTCGCCGTCGTTCATCTTGGTGACATCGGCCTTGATCGGCAGCGCGCCGGAATCCTGGGCGGTGTTGAAGAAGATCGGGGCGATCACGCCGCCGATGATCACACCGGCAGTCTTCTTGTTGGGCACGCAGGGGATATCCTGGCCCATGTGCCACAGCACCGAGTTACAGGCCGACTTACGGGAAGAACCGGTACCGACCACGTCGCCCACAAAGGCAACCTGGTTACCGGCGGCACGCCAGTCAGCGATATCCTTCAGACGGTTGGGGAAGCGGGTCTTGCCCATGGCCAGCGCATGCAACGGGATATCGGGACGGCTCCAGGCATCGCCGGCCGGGGAAAAGTCGTCGGTGTTGATCTCGCCTTCCACCTTGAACACCTTGACCGTGATGGTTTCAGGCACACCCGGCTTGCTGGTGAACCACTCGGCATTGGCCCAGGAGGTCAGCACCTTCTTGGCGGCTGCGTTGGACTTGGACAGCTCCACCACCTGATCGAAGCCATCATAGACCAGGGTCATGCCGGACAGGGCACAGGCAGCCTCATCGGCCAGTTCTGCCACCTTCAAGGCCTCAACCAGCGGAGTTACGTTATAGCCACCCATCATGGTGCCCAGGATACGGACCGCATCCACCTTGGAAACCAGCGGCGAGGTTTTGCTGCCATTCAGGATGCCGGCCAGAAATTCAGCTTTTACCTTGGCAGCCGGGTCAACGCCAGGGGAAACCCGCTCCTTCAGCAGATTGAGCAGAAACGCTTCCTTGCCGGCCGGGGGGGCCTCCAGCAGTTTGCACAGCTCTACGGTCTGCTCAGGGGAAAGCGGCAGCGCGGGAATGCCCTGGGCGGCGCGCTCAGCTTCATGGGCCAGATATGCTTCGATCATCGGTGAATCCTCCTCATGGTGATAGGTACTTAGCGTACATTTAGGGGTAGAAAAAGAGCATATTGTATACAATTTATATTGGAGGATGTCAACGTTGCAAACGTGGGGAGTTCAGGCAGGGGTATCGGGACCAATATGCAGGCTGGCGGTGGCGACAAATATCTCCCGCAAGAACCAGAGCAGCCCGGCCACCAGGGCCACCATGGCGGCGATGAACAGCAGGGCCACCGGGATCGAGGGATCGACCCCCAGAAAGGCACCGACAAACAGCAGGGCGATCACGGTGCAGACCAGCAGTGCGGTGGTGGTGCAGAGGTTGATGGCCCGTCCAATCAGTTTGGCGCGGTAGGCCAGAGTCCGGAGATGACTGCGAATCTCTTCGCCCTCATTTCCGTGCGCAGATTCCAGCTTATGCTCCAGAAAACGTGCCCGGTCGATCACCCGTCCCAGACGGTTGGTCATCACCGACAGCATGGCGCCGATGCCGGTCAACAGAAAGACCGGCGCCACCGCCAACTGGATGGCATGGGCCACGGAATGCACATCACTGGCTGGTATCATCACGTCTCCCTGGTTAGTAACGCTGTTCCTGCTTCGGCACATACCATCTAATCAGATTGTGCCCAATTCCGGCCGGGGCCGGTTCGATCCCCCGGATCCGGGCCGACACCACCGGCAGTGCGTCGGGGACATATAGGAAGGTGTAGGGCTGCTCCTCGGCCAGAATCTCCTGTATCCGGAAGTAGGCTTTTTTGCGCTTGTCGATGGCAAAGGTGCTGCGCCCTTCTTCCAGCAGACGATCCACCTCGGGATTGTGGTACCCGATAAAGTTCAGCTCACCCGGCTTGGTCTTGCTGGAGTGCCAGATATCGTACATATCCGGATCCTGGGAGGTCATCCAGGCCAGCAACACCACCTCGAAGTTGCCCTTGTCGATGAACTCCTTCAGGAAGGCGGCCCACTCCACCACCCTGATCCGCACATCGATTCCCACTTGCAGCAGCCGCTGCTGAATGATCTGGGCGGTCATCAGCCGCTGCTGATTACCCTGGTTGGTCAGGATCGTAAACTGCAGCGGCTTTCCGTCCTTGTGCAGGATCCCCCCCTGCCCCGGTCGCCAGCCGGCCTCGGCCAACAGCTGACGGGCATAGACCGGATCGTAGGGGATATCCTTAACGGCCCCGTGATGGGCCCACCTGCCCGGTACGATCGGTCCGTGAGCCTTCTGGCCCATGCCGAACAGCACCCCCTGAATCAGTTCATCCTTGTTGATGGCGGCGGTCATGGCGCGACGGATACGGATATCTTTGAACAAGGGGTGACGCAGGTTGTAGCCCAGATAGAGGTAGCTGTTGGAGGGATAGCGGTACTTGTTGAAGGCACCACGAAAGCGACTGGTGTCGGTCTGGCGGGCGTGCTGAACCGGGGTCAGCCCCATCATATCCACGCCGCCGGCTTTGAGCTCCATATACATGGTGGAGGTGTCCGGTATCACCCGATAGACGTAGCGATCCAGATAGGGCCGCCCCTCAAAGTAATCCGGGTTGGCTTCCAGCACGATCTTCTGGCCGGCCACCCATTCCTTAAAACGGAACGGACCGGTCCCGACCGGTTGACGAGCCAACGGACTTTTGGTGATCTCCTGCCCCTCCAGCAGATGGGCCGGCAGGATGGCGGTGCCCCATGATGCCAGGGCGGGCGCAAAGGGAGAACGGTAACGTACCACCACGGTGAACGGCTCGGGAGCCGTTACCGAGGCCACCTGTTTAAAATCCTCTGAATAGGCGGTGGGGGTCGCGGGATCGATGATCACCCGATAGGTATAGAGTACATCACGGGCGGTGAACGGAGCGCCGTCATGCCAGCGCACGTTGCGTCGCAGACGGAAGGTGATGGTGAGGCCGTCATCGGCAACCGTGAACGATTGGGCCAGATCACCGACCAGCCGCAAATCCTTATCATACTTGACGAGACCGTTGTAAATCTGGCCGGCCACACTGTGGGAAGCACTATCCGAGGCCAGAATCGGCAGCAGGGTTGAGGCCTCGCCGATGGTTCCTTCCACCAGGGTGTCTCCGTAGGCAGGAACCGCAGCGGTAGCCAGGGGCTGCGACACCCGCTGCTCAGGCTTGCAGCCCGACAACACAAGGCCGCAGCAACAGGCCAACATCCAGAGCTGCGCCTGACGGATCATCGCTCGCCCAATTCCCCTTTAAGAAGACGCTTGATCTTCTCATCCAGCTCCTTGTTGCCCGGACTAAGTCCCAGCGCCTTTTTATAGGCCCTTAGCGCGTTTTTTACCTCTTTTTTTGCCAGATAGGCATCGCCAAGATGTTCCAAGACGGTCGGATCGTCGCCCACCAGTTGGGCGGCCCGCTCCAGCTGCTTGATCGCTTCGTCGTACCGCTTCATCTGGTAGTAGGTCCAACCCAGGCTGTCAATGAAGAAGCCGTCATCGGGACGGATTTCCAGGGCCCGCTTGATGTAGCCCAGGGCCTCCTCAAGGTTGACCCCCATCTCGGCGTAGGTATACCCCAGGTAATTCAGTGCCTGTGCGTCACGCGGATTGAGCTGGATCACCCGCTTCATCCGGTTGATCGAATCAGGCTTTTTGCCCAGTTTATCGAAGAGCACCCCCAGCCGGAACTGAAAGCGGGGATCACTGTTAAAACGCGATTCCACCCCCAGCAGCAGTTTCAGCCCCTCCTCGTCCTTGTCGATGGAATCGTAGAGGGTGGCCAGGCTCAAGTACAGCTCAAGCCGGTTGGGGTAGGCGGCGATCCCTTGTTGCAGCAGCTTGACCGCCTCGTCATCACGCTCCTGCTCCTTGAGGATGAAGGCCAGATGCCCCAACGCCTCTCCATACGACTCAGCGTCAACAGGAATCTTGACAAACTCGGCACGGGCCAGCTCCAGCTCTCCTTTTTCCTCATAGGCTGAACCAAGGTAAAAACGGATCTGATGATTGTCCGGATCCTTAGCCAGCATTGCGCTAAAGAGCCGGATCGCCTCTTCATGACGATCAAGTTCAAGCAGCAACAGGCCGATCTTGCGCTGCACCTCTTCACCACCCAGCCCCATCTCAGACAGCCTGTTCAGATATATCAGCGCCTCATCGTAACGACGATGCTGAATCAGCAGCTGGATCAGGTGATTGATCAACGGCGCTCGATTGTCAGAATCATCGATCAGGGCCTTGTAGGCACTGATGGCCTGATCAACCTCTCCCAGCGCCTCCAGTGAAACGGCCTGATCAATGGCAGCCTGAATGAAGTCGGGGCGCAACTCGAGGGCCCGCTTGTAATATCCGACCGCTTCCCGGTTCAAACGCATCTGACTGTACGTTTTACCCAGATAATAGAAACCAGCCGCTGAGTCAGGTTTCAAGCGGATCAGCTCCTTGAGGGCCGTCACCGACTCCTCGTATTCAAACAGCTTGATCAACGAATTAACCAGTTGCAGCACGGCATCTTCCCTGGCAGGATCAAGCTTGACCGCGGTACGCAAGTAACTGACCGCCTCACGATCACGTCCCAGGTTGGCCATAAGCGTGCCGCCCAACAGCTGGGCGTCACGATCGTCCGGATCATTCTTGACCGCCTTTTCCACCGCCACCATCGCCTCAGGCACCTGACCGGCCTTCAGGCGTAGCTCGGCCTCGGCAACCAACAGATGGCTTGCCTTGGGATCAGCAACCTGCGCCTCGCGCACAAGCGCCAGAGCCCGTTCGTTGTTGCCCTCGTTGAGAGCAAGCCGCGACTGGGCATACAGGCTCAAGGCACTGCGGGAAGGCGCTGGGGCAACCAGCTCTCCGCCCCCACCGTTTTGAAAACCGGCGCAGGCAGTCAGCACTACTGATATCAGGGCAAGCAAAAACATGCGCTGCATGGGGCACCGTCCACGCGTCCAAAATAGGTCTGCTCAGGATTTGAAACGCTACCATACAACCCCCGGAGCGTCAAACGAATCCACGCACCGGTTGGCGGCTTGCACGGCCCCGGCTTCGATGGTAGTATTGGCGTCAGGGTGTCCTGTACCATCATTTTGCCTGTCCGCTCCTTTAGACAGCAGCCTCGAGGGTTCCATGATCTGGCGTACCACCCGAAACCGCCTCCTGAAACGCCTGCAACTGCGGGAATCATGGATCATTTTCTTTGTGCTGGGAAATGTGATGATCAACTTTCCGTTCCTGAAGATCTTCAACCAGCCGATTTCTATCTTGGGCTTTCCGCTCTTATTCCTCTACTTTACTCTGGGCTGGGCCATCTCCATCGGGGTTGTCTATCTCTTCACCCAAACACTCGAGCCTGAGCAGCCGTCAGGCGAAGAGCCTCCTGCACGGTGAAACTGAGCCTGATCCATGTGGCGGTGATCGCCGTTGCCTACACCGGGCTGCTGTTCCTGATCGCCTGGTTTGCCGGCAAGCGCCGTGATGCCGGCAAAAGCCTGGTCAATAACCCCCTGGTCTATTCACTCTCGATCGCGATCTACTGCACCTCCTGGACCTTTTACGGCAGCGTCGGCAAGGCCGCCACCAGCGGCATCGATTTTCTGATGATCTATCTGGGGCCGACCCTGACCGCCTTTTCCTGGCACTTTCTGCTGGAGCGGATCATCAGGATCAGCAAGGAATCCAACGTTTCATCGATTGCCGACTTCATCAGCCTGCGCTACGGCAAGTCGCAACTGTTGGGAACCCTGGTCACCCTGATTGCCACTCTGGGGATCATGCCTTACATTGCGCTGCAGATTAAGGCAGTAACGGCCTCCTTCTCGCTGGTGAGCGGGATGGCCAGCCAGACCACCATCGCCCTGCCCGGTTCGGCCGAGGC
>DIKW01000108.1:19018-22718 GCA_002424705.1 Geobacter sp. UBA5608 | reverse complement strand
TCATCCACCGATCGGCACGAAGGACTAATCGCAGCGGTGGCCTTTGAATCGCTGGTCAAACTGGTCAGCCTGGTGGGGGTCGGCGCCTTCATCACCTGGGGCATCTTCGACGGACTTGGAGATATTTTTCAACAATTCCAAAGCCGTTTCCCGCAACAGTTCGATCGCTTGATGACCCTTGAAACCCAGCAGCTCAATGGCTCCATCCCATCGTCCACCATGCTGATTATGTCGATGGGAGCCATCATGCTGCTACCGCGACAGTTCCATGTGATGGTGGTCGAAAATGCCGATCGGCGCCACGTAAAAACCGCAATGTGGCTCTTTCCGGCCTACCTGTTCCTGATCAATCTGTTCATCATGCCGATCGCCCTGGGAGGCATACTGATGACCGGCAGTCCTGCCGGCGCCGATTATTTCGTGATCAGTCTGCCGTTGATGAGCAACAACAGCGCCATCGCCATGCTGGCCTTTCTGGGCGGCCTGTCGGCAGCAGCCGGCATGGTGATGGTTGAGTCGGTGACCATCTCCACCATGCTGCTCAACCACCTGTTCATGCCGATCATCGTGCGGATCACCCCCAAGCAGTGGTTTCCGGTCCTGTTGATCAACCTCAAGCGGTTCGGCATCCTCCTGGTGGTCTTCATGGGGTTCCTCTACAACCTGCTGGTGGGTGACACCTATATGCTGGTCAATATGGGGCTGATCTCGTTTTCCGCCGCCATGCAGTTCCTGCCGGCCCTCTTGGGCGGACTGTACTGGAAGCGCGGCAACAAGACCGGCGCCATTTGCGGCATGGGCCTCGGCTTCGTCATCTGGGGCTATACCCTGCTACTTCCCTCGTTGCTGGCCGCACCGCAGCTTCCAACGTTGTTGTCAGATGGCCCTTTCGGCATCACCCTGTTTAAGCCGACCGCCCTGTTCGGCCTGGTTGGCATGGATATGTGGAGCCATTCACTGTTCTGGAGCATGCTGTTCAACATCGGCGCCTACCTGGTCTGCTCATTACTGCTGCCGCAATCGGAGCGTGAAAAGGAGCAGGTACACCGTTTCATCGGCAGTTTTGAACAGGAGGCCAAGGAATACCGCGCTGCTGCCAAGCGACTCTCCAAACCGGTCACCATCCCCCAGTTTACGGCGCTTTTAGGCAAATTTATCGGCCAGGACGAGGCCCGTCGTATCATGGAAGCCTACCTGCGCGATCGGAATCTCTCAGCGCAAGACGCGGTTGAAGAATTCGAACTGCCTGCTCTGAAGCGGTTCGTCGAACGGACTCTAGCCGGATCGGTGGGCGCAGCTGCAGCAGGCGCCATTGTCGACAGTTACCTTTCAGACATGGGCAGCCGGATGGAATCGGTCTACGACATCTTCAGCACCGTGCGCACCTCACTAGACCAGAGCCGTGAAGCGCTCTACGTTCGCCTCAAGGCGTCGGAGATCATGAATCGCACCCTGGAGTTGCAGGCCATTTGCGACGATCTGTTGCAACTGCTGATCAAAGAGTTCAGACTCGATGTGGGCCTGATCCAGCTGCGAAAAAACAGTGATTTTCCGCTGGAGGTGATCAGCTACCAAGGCAGTAACCGCCGGCCGATCACACCGGATCACTGGTATCTGGAAAGTGAGCCCTACTTCAAGATGGCGATGATCGACCAACGGGCCCATCTGGTAAACGACATCACGCAGCTGGAAGGCATCCTCGAGATGCACCAGACACGGAGCGAAGGCTTTGTCTCGTTCGCCCATGTGCCGATCTTCCGCGAGGGCGAGGAGTGCCTGGGAGTCCTGTCGGTCTACTCCAAGAACATCGTTGGCCTGTTCACCGAAGAGTTTATCGGCCTGTTGACCAGCCTTACCGGCCAGCTGGCCCAGGCGGCGCGCCTGATGGGCGAGATGGAGGCACGGGAAACGGCCCGACGCAAGATGCAGCAGGCACAACTGGACAAGGCACGCCTGATGCGGGACATGGAGATCGCTCAACAGATCCAGTTATCGCTGCTGCCTGAAGAACCGCCAGACATCTTCGGCATTGAACTGGCCGGTCGTTGTATCCCGGCGGCCCACGTCGGGGGCGATTACTATGATTTCTTCAAGCGGGACGACCAGACCATCGACCTGGTGATTGCAGACGTCTCAGGCCACAGCGTTGGTGCGGCACTGATCATGGCTGAGGTGCGCACCCTGCTGCGTGCCCAGGTCAGCCGGGCCACCAGCCCCAGCGTGATCTTGAGCCTGCTCAACCACCAACTGTACGATGACCTGTCCCGTTCAGAACTGTTCATCACCATGTTCTACGCCCGTTACAACGCGGCAACCGGGCGGCTTTCCTATGCCAACGCCGGCCACAACCGGCCGATGGTCTATCGCCCAGGCGAATCGGCCTGTCAGGAGCTGGACGCCGAGGGGCTGATCCTGGGCGTCAAGCAGGAGGTGATCTTTGAAGAACAGGCCATTTTGTTGCGAACTGGCGACCTGATCTTTTTCCATACCGACGGCATTCCGGAGGCGATGACCCCATCGGGAGAGCTGTACGGCACCGAGCGGATGTGCAAACATCTGGCTGCAATCGGTAATCTGTCTGCAGGACAAATCGCCGATTCGTTCTACGAACAGGCGCAGCAGTTCAGCGGTGAGCAGACCCTGCAGGATGATATCTCAATGGTGGTCTTGAAGATACTGACCTAGATGAAAGGAGTGGGACATGAACATCAAACGTGAAGAACAGGGAAACGTGGTGCTGCTGCAGGTAAAAGAGGAGCGGCTGGATGCCCATAACGCGGACGAACTGAAACAGGAACTGGCCAACCTGTTTGAGGCAGGCAGGAACGGGGTAGTGGTGGACCTGAAAGAGGTGCGCTTCATCGACAGTTCGGGCCTGGGGGCCCTGGTTTCCGGTTTCAAAAACGCCTCGGCCCGCCAGGCCGAGCTGAAGCTGTCCGGTGTGCAGAGCCAGGTCAAGTCAATGTTTGAGTTGACCCGCTTGCACCGCGTATTCGACATCTACAGCACCATGGATGACGCCCTGGCCTCTTTCTGATCGCCTTAAAAGCGGCGCACGGGATATATGCCATGAAGAACGAAATTGATATACAGATCAAGGTGCCCAACCAGACCCGTTATTTAAGTCTGATCGGCCGGATCGGTGAAGACCTTGCCCACCAGCTGCAAGATTTTAAGGGTGATCGCGAAAACCTGGCCAATCAGCTGAACGTTGTGCTGACCGAGGCGATGGTCAATGCCATCCGGCACGCCAATGCCGGCGATCCTGATAAACAGGTGGATATCCGGATCACTATCAGCGACAACGAGCTGCTGCTGCAGGTCTTTGACCAGGGACAAGGCTTTGATCTGAACAGTATCCAGGATCCGGGATTTGATGAAGAAGAACTTTTGGAGACCGGCGGTCGGGGTATTTTTATCATCCGCGCCCTGATGGATTCAGTGCTTTACCGACGGATACCGGGCGGCAATGTGCTGGAGATGCGCAAACGTCTGTAGCTCTTGCCTTAACAAGGATCCTGATAGACAACCCGCCTGCCTGCCAGGTTGCGGATCAGCCAGCCTTCAGCTGTGGCTTGGGCCGTTTCTGCCAGAAGCGGCACCTTGCCCTGCCCTCCCGGCAGATCAACCACGAAATGGGGGATCGCCATCCCGCTGACCTGTCCCCGCAGACCGGCCATCAACTGCATCCCGTGACGCA
>DIKW01000108.1:0-18853 GCA_002424705.1 Geobacter sp. UBA5608 | reverse complement strand
GGGCCGCCTGATCGGTCAGCTCATGGGGATGATTGAAGTGGGTGTTGAGGTAGAGTGGCTGGTGACCGGCCAGCATCCGGCACAACTCAGGCGTGATCAGACTCGGCGCCGTGACCGGCGCCCGGCTGCCGATACGGATGATCTCCAGGTGGGGAATCGACCGCAGCCGCCCCAGCAGATCATGCAGGGTTTCCAACGGCAGCAGCAGCGGATCGCCGCCGGAAAGCACCACGTCGCGCAGCTGCGGCGTCGCGGCGATGTAGTCAATGGCTCGGTCAATATTCAGGGATGCCGCACCGCAGCCCACCTGCCGTTTGCGCATACAGAAACGGCAGTAGACGGCACAGCGGTTCGAGACCAGCAGTACCGCCCGGTCGGGGTAGCGATGGATCAAACCGGGCACCGGACTCAGGCGTTCTTCATCCAGCGGATCCGGCAGCTGCGCAACATCCGTAAGTTCCAGCGGATCCGGCACGCACTGACGCCAGATCGGATCCCCCGGCTCCTTGATCAGTCCGGCATAGTAGCTGGTCAGACGAAAGGGGTACCGTTCGGCCACTTGGGCATATGAGGACGGATTAAGGTCGAATCGGGCGAGCAGATCATCAAGGGTAAGGTACGCTAGAGACATGGGTAAAGAAGATGAGGTCAGGGTAAACAGAACGCCTAGCGGGAGATGACCCGTACGAAGCGATACAGGTAATCCACACCTGACCAGACGGTCAGCACAAAGGCGATCCAGAAGAAAAACATACCGGCATTATGCATGTTGACCGTCACCAACGGATGCGCAATGCCAAAGAACCAGTTGTAGTCGAAATGCAGTAACAGGCCGATGATGGCCACCAGTTGAAAGATGGTCTTGTACTTGCCCAGGTCAGAGGCCTGGATCACAATCCCTTCGCTGGAGGCGATGCTACGCAGTCCGGTAATCACGATCTCCCGGGCCAGCACAACAAACACCATCCAGGCCGGTACCCGATCGTAGGGCAGGATCATGATCAGGGCAGCCATCACGATCAGCTTGTCGGCGATCGGGTCCAGAAATTTGCCGAAGACCGTTTCGATCCCCATCCGACGAGCCAGATGTCCATCCAGCCAGTCAGAGGCCGACGCCAGGGCAAAGATCCAGGCCGCCCAGAAGCAGGTCTCACGGGATGGCGACATAAGCAGCAGCACCATCAACGGGATGCAGGCGATCCTGAACAGGGTAATGATATTGGGAGGGTTGAGGATTGGATGGTACTGGGACACGTCAGTAGGACCCCATATAGGACAGTACGCGACTGACGTAAGTACGGGTCTCTTCGTAGGGAGGTATGCCGCCATACTTGGCAACCTTGCCCATCCCGGCGTTGTAGGCGGCCAGGGCAAGGCTCACATCCCCCTTGAAGGTATCCAGCAGAAACTTGAGGTAGCGCACACCGCCGTCCACGTTCTGTTTCGGATTGAAGGCATCCGCCACCTTAAGCTGCTTGGCGGTGCCGGGCATCAACTGCATCAGACCGCTGGCCCCGGCGCGGGAAACGGCGTTGGGATTGTAGCCTGATTCAGCCTGAATAACCGCCTTGACCAGGGCGGCGCTGACGCCATACTTGGCGGCGCTGGACTGTATCAACTGCTCATATTCCTGAGGGTTGCCCTGGGCCACCTTGAAACGGGTGCGCAGTTGTCGGTCCTTACGCAGGTCGCGCAGAAAGACCTTGAATTTTTTGTCGGTGGGCGCATCGGTAAAATGCACCACCCCTTCCTCGTCCTCATAACGATAGATGTCAGCCCAGGCAGGCTGATTCAGAGCCATGACGGCAAGCAGCAGCACCAAAGCGGTCAGCAGCTGACGCGCAAGACATGGTGGAAGGAAAGTGATGTGGCGCATGGCTTAAGTAAAGCGACAAAGTGGCAGGTTTGTCAAGGTCAAACTGCCGTTACCATTGGGGTTGATGCCGAGTTGATTGACTTTTACCCCTCGATTGGCTAGAAAACAGATTCAATCTGACAAGGAGTGCCCACGCTGTGACAGAATCCCGTGCAACCTACAAAGAGGCTGGTGTCGACATTGAGGCTGGCAACCAATTCGTGCAGAAGATCAAGCCGTTGGTCAAGGCCACCTTCCGCCCTGAAGTGATGACTGAGATCGGCGGTTTTGGCGGCCTGTTTTCACTGAATACCGCCAAGTACAAAAACCCGGTGCTGGTCTCCGGCACCGACGGCGTCGGCACCAAGCTCAAGCTGGCCTTCCTGGCCGACAAGCATGACACGGTCGGCATTGACCTGGTGGCGATGTGCGTCAACGACATCATCGTCCAGGGAGCCGAGCCGCTCTTTTTCCTGGACTACCTGGCCACCGGCCACCTTGATCCGGACAAGGCGGCCCAGATCGTGGCCGGCATCGCCGAGGGTTGCAAACAGGCCGGTTGTGCCCTGATCGGTGGCGAGACGGCTGAAATGCCCGGCTTTTACAGCGACAGCGAATATGACATGGCCGGCTTTACCGTGGGGGTGGTCGAAAAAGACCAGATCATCGACGGCTCCTCGATCACGGTGGGCAACAAACTGATCGGCATCGCCTCCAGCGGCCTGCACAGCAACGGTTACTCCCTGGCCCGGCGAATCATCTTCGACCGGATGGGCCTCGGTATCCACGATCAGCTGCCTGGCCTGGGCGCCACTGTGGCCGAGATCCTGCTAACCCCAACCAGAATCTACGTGCGTGCCGTGCTGAACCTGCTGAAAGACTTCCGGATCAACGGCATCGCCCATATCACCGGCGGCGGTCTGACCGACAACGTGCCCCGCATCCTGCCCAAACTCTGCAAGGCCAGCTTCAAACTGGACAGCTGGCAGCGTCCGCCGGTCTTCAGTCTGCTGGAAGAGGCCGGCAAGGTGGATCAGTTCGAGATGTACCGCACCTTCAACATGGGGATCGGCATGGTGCTGTCAGTGGCCGAACAGGACGTGGATGACATCCTGGCTCGCCTGCAGGGACTGGGCGAGACCGCCTGGATGGTGGGCGAGGTACAGACCCGCCGCGAGGATGAGGAACAGGTGGAGCTCTCCTGATGACGACCACACCGATCGCCATCGGGGTACTGGTTTCCGGCAACGGCTCAAACTTTCAGGCCATCGTCGACGCCCTGGAGGCAGGACGGATCGCCAACGGCCGAATCGCCTGCCTGATCAGCAACAAGGCCGATGCCTACGCCCTGGAACGGGCCAAAAAACACAACATCCCCGCCCTGGTGCTTGATCATCGGCAGTTCCCCAACCGGGCCGCCTACGATCAGGCCCTGGTGGCGCTGCTGAAAGAGCACGGTGTGCAGCTGGTGGTGCTGGCCGGCTTCATGCGGCTGCTATCTCCGGTGATGGTTGAGGCCTTTCCCCATGCCATGATGAACATCCACCCTGCCCTGCTACCGGCCTTTCCCGGTCTGGACGCCCAGCAACAGGCTTTGGAGTATGGTGTGCGCTATACCGGCTGCACCGTTCACTTTGTGGATACCGGCACCGACACCGGACCGATCATCCTGCAGGCAGTGGTGCCGATCCTGGCCGACGACACGCTGGAGACCCTTTCTGAGCGAATCCATGGCGAGGAGCATCGCATCTATCCTGAGGCAGTACGCCTGTTCTGTGCTGGCCGCCTGAGGGTTGAGGGACGACGGGTCCATATCTCAGCCTAACCACTCAGATACTGCTTGACAGCACCCAAATAGGATGCTAAAAATTTCGCTTCAATTTGACTAATTACCAGCATGCTTTGCTGCAATCATTCGGAGGTAGCACGTGGCTCATCACAAGTCGGCAATCAAGCGGATCAAGCAGAACGAAAAACGTAACGCCCGCAACCGTCACCAGAAATCAACCTTGAAGACCTACATCAAGCGGGTCCGTGAGGCTGTTGAGAAGAAGGACAAGGCTGCAGCCCAGGAAGCCCTGCAGGCAGCCATTCCGGTTATCGACAAGACCGCCACCAAAGGGGTCATCCATAAGGCGAACGCTTCACGCAGCGTCTCCCGCCTGACCAAGCTGGTCAACACTCTCGGCTAAGTCACCCAAACGCACCGAACAACCAAAAAGCCTCCGCTTTCTAGCGGAGGCTTTTTGGTTAACGGCTCACATCACACGCAGCTACAGGCTGCCGTTACAGGCATCAAACACCAGCCCCTGCAGCACCGTTGCCGCTGCGGCGCCGGTCTTGAGCGCCAGATCAGCCCGATAGAGCCGATCGAACAACAACTCCAGTTCAAAGGTTGCATACTTCTTGGCCTGGGCCACCTGCTCTCCCAGAAAAAACTGGTGGATCTTGAGCTGCTTGCCGATCTCGGCCGGCGCAAGCTTCTGGTCCAGCAGCTCCCGAATACGCCATATCCTGCGAAAATGGCTGGCCAGTGCACCCAATATCATGATCGCTTCCTCGCCATTGGTCAGCATAGACTGCAGGGTGGCCAGCGACTTGGCCAGATTTTTCTCACCAATGAAACGGGCCAGCTCAAAGGCGCTGAACTCCTTGCTCTGACTGACAATGCTGCGTACATCCTCCACAGTAATCATCGGCCGACCACCGACAAACAGCGCGGCCTTTTCAACCTGCGACGACAGTGCCTGCAGGTTGCTCCCCACCAGAAAGGCCAACAGCTCAGCCCCGGCGCTGTCGATCTTCTTGCCATGGCCGGCTGCCTCCTGGCTGATAAAGGGCGCCAGCTTATTCTCGTACAGCTTTTTAAACTCCAGACTGCCGGGCTGCTTCTTCAGTTCGGCAAAAAACTTGCGCCGCAGGTCCGGCTTGCCGGCCACAAAGATCAGACAGGTCTCGGGACACGGGTTGGCCAGATACGGTAAAAGACCTTCCTGGGTTGTCGCTGGCAACCCCTCGGCCCGCTTGACCAACACCACCCGGCGTTCGGCAAACATCGGCAGGGTCTGGGCGGTATCCAGAATTTCGGTCCCTTTGCAGTCACTGCCGTAATAGATATTCAGGTTAAAGTCCTTCATGGCCGGATCAACGGCCCGCTCCATGATACGGCGGCTGGCCCGTTCAGCCAGAAACGGCTCTTCACCGTACAAAAAATAGACCGGCGCAAAGGCGCCGGTCGTCAGTTGCTTTTCAAGCTCCTGCTCGGTCATCAGTAGCCCTGCTCCAGATTCCAGATCACCTGCTGGGCAAGCTTGCGCGAGGCTGCCAGCAGGGCCGCATCCTCATTGCCGCGTTGCAGCTCGATTGTGGCCGCCACCGGATAATCCTGCCAGGCCGAGACGGTCCCTTTCCAGAGCGGCTTGACGGACTTGTCTTCTCCCTTGCGACGGACGGTGAGCTCGGCCGTGACGGTCAGGCGGTACTCCTTGGCACGATCGGTGGCCGTATAGCTGGCGTTGCCGGCGCCGTAGCCGGTCAGGACGCCTTCAACCAACAGGTCGCCCTCGGCGGGCGTCGCTGCCGGCATGATGCCTCGCATGGCGCTAAACTGATCGAACAACGCCCGTTTTACGGCAACCGATGCGGCAGGATAGACCGTAGTGTTCTGCAGATAGGCCACCCAGACCTTTTGCCCGGCAGGCAAGCGTGTACCGCTGTCGGCAGTAAAACGGTAGCCGCATCCAGCCAGAACAGCAGCCAGCAGCAGTGTCAGCAAGCCGCAGTAGAGTCCCCTAACCCGCAACAATGTTCACCAACTTTCCAGGTACGTAGATCACCTTGCGAATCTGCTGACCATCGGTGAAGACCTTCACCTTGTCATCAGCCAGGGCCTGCGCCTTGACCGTCTCTTCATCGATACCCACCGCAACCGACAAGCGGGAACGCAGCTTGCCGTTGACCTGCACCACGATCAGCAGTTCTTCATCCACCGTGGCCGCCGGGTCATAGGCCGGCCACGCAGTGTCTGCCAGACTGGTGGTATGGCCCAGCTGCTGCCACAACTCCTCCGTAATGTGGGGCACAAAGGGGGCCAGCATCTGCACCAGCAGATCAAGTGCCTCCTTCATCACCGCCCCGGACTGGGGCGAGGCCAGCCTGGCCCCCTGCAGCACGTTCAGCAGCTCCATCACCGCAGCGATGGCGGTGTTGAAGTGGAAGCGTTCGTCAATATCTTCTGTGACCTTTTTGAGGGTCTTGTGTACCGCACGGCGCAGGGTGCGCTCTTCGTCGGTCAATGCGCGAACATCCAAGGCCACTGCCCCTTGCACGGCTGACAAATATTCGTGTACCAGCTTCCAGACCCGGTTCAGGAAGCGGTAGCAACCGTCTACTCCCTGCTCGTTCCAGTCCAGGTCCTTTTCAGGCGGCGCTGCAAACAGTGAGAACAGGCGGGCTGTATCGGCGCCGTACTTCTTGATCAGGGCATCGGGGTCCACCACGTTGCCCTTGGATTTGCTCATCTTGGCGCCGTCCTTGATCACCATCCCCTGGGTCAGCAGGTTGGTGAACGGCTCATCCACCGAGATATGCCCCAGGTCACGCATCACCTTGGTGAAGAAGCGGGCGTACAAGAGGTGCAGCACGGCATGTTCGATGCCGCCGATATACTGGTCCACCGACATCCAGTAGTCGGTGCGGGCCTTGTCCACCATGCCACCTTCGAAATCAGGGCTGCAGTAGCGCAGGAAGTACCAGGACGATTCCACAAAGGTGTCCATAGTATCGGTTTCGCGGCGGGCCGGCTTACCGCACTGCGGGCAGTCCACCGTGATGAAGCTCTCCAGTCTGGCCAAGGGGCTGCCACCTTCACCGGTGAAGGCCACGTCGTGGGGCAGCACCACCGGCAGATCCGTGTCCGGCACCGGCACGGCGCCGCAGCAGTCACAGTAGATGATCGGAATCGGATTACCCCAGTATCTCTGGCGAGATACACCCCAATCCCTCAGGCGGAAGTTAACAGTTTTCTTGCCCTTACCTTCCTGCTCCAGCCAGTCGGCGATCTCTTCCTTGGCGCTGTCGCTTGGCTTACCATCGAAGCGGCCGGAGTTGACCATCACGCCTGGCTCGGTATAGGCAGCCGCCATGGCGGCCGGGTCGAGGGCCTCACCTTGGGGCTGAATCACCACCACCAGCGGCAGGTCGTACTTCTTGGCAAACTCAAAGTCGCGCTGATCGTGGGTCGGCACCGCCATCACGGCGCCGGTGCCATACTCCACCAAGACGAAATTGGCCAGAAAGACCGGCATGCTGCGGCCAGTGGCCGGGTTGACACAGTAGCTGCCGGTGAAGACCCCTTCCTTCTCGAAGTCGTCGGCGGTGCGCTTGATCCGGTCTGTCTTCTTGACCTTGTCGATAAAGGCCTCTACCTCGGCCCGCCGCTCCGGCGTGGTCAACTCCAGCGCCAGCGGATGTTCCGGCGCCAGGGACATGAAGGTGGCGCCGAACAGGGTGTCCTGACGGGTGGTGAAGACCCGGATAGCACCTTCGCGCCCTTCCAGTGCGAAGTCGATCTCGCAACCGGTGCTGCGGCCGATCCAGTTGCGCTGCATCACCAGCACCCGCTCCGGCCAGCCGGGCATTTTGTGGGTAAAGTCCAGCAGCTCCTGGGCGTAGTCGGTGATCCGGAAGAACCACTGCTCCAGCTCCTTCTGCTGTACCTCGTTATCACAACGCCAGCAGGCGCCGTCTTCCACCTGCTCGTTGGCCAGTACGGTCTCACAGGAGGGACACCAGTTCACAAAGGATTGCTTCTTATAGGCCAGCCCCTTCTGATACATCTCCAGAAACAGCTTCTGCTCCCAGCGGTAGTAGGAAACATCACAGGTGGCCAGTTCACGGTCCCAATCGTAGGACAGGCCCATCTGCTTCAATTGATCGCGCATGTAGGCGATGTTCTCGTAGGTCCAGGCAGCCGGGTGGCTGTTGTTCTTGATGGCGGCGTTTTCAGCCGGCATGCCGAAGGCATCCCAGCCCATCGGGTGCAGCACGTTAAAGCCGCGCATCCGCTTGAAGCGCCCCACCACATCACCGATCGAGTAGTTGCGCACATGGCCCATATGGATCCGGCCGGAAGGGTACGGGAACATCTCCAGCAGGTAATACTTCGGCTTGGCCGGGTCTTCGGTGACGGTGAAGGTCTTCTTATCGGCCCAGAACTGCTGCCATTTGGCTTCGATCTCGTTGGGGGTGTACTTCAGCTCTGCAGACATCAGCTACTCCTTCTGGTTATATATGTTCCTAGCCGCTTAGTGCTCGAAATGACCGCAATCCAGGATTGCACTGGGTATGTCGTCCAGGGCGGCAATCCGGTCTACACAACCGGTGGCGGCTGCCTCGCGGGGCATGCCGTAGACCACCGAACTTTCCTCCGACTCGGCCAGCACCTGTCCGCCATGCTGTTTTACCTGGCGCACGCCCTGACTGCCGTCATTGCCCATGCCGGTCAAGACCAACGCCAGCATCCGTTGTCCGTACAATGGCGCACAGGAACAGAACAGGGCATCGGCTGACGGATTGTAGCGGTAACCAGGGTCCGGCGGCAAGACCCGGGCACGGATGATGGGACCATCCTGCTCCAGCACCATCTGGCTGCCGCCGGGAGCCACCAGCACCTGACCGGCCACGATCGGATCGCCGTCTTGGGCCTCGCGCACCTCGAACACCGAGCTGCGGTTCAACCGCTCGGCAAAGGCCTTGGTAAAACCGGGCGGCATATGCTGAGCCACCACCACGCCAAAGGGATAGGGCCGCTCAAAGGCATTCAAAATTCCCTGCAGCGCCGGTGGCCCCCCGGTGGAGGCGGCGATGGCCACCAGCTCAAGCGGTGCCTTATGTCCTCTGCGCGCCTGCTTATGCTGTACCGACACAGAGGCCGCATGGTCGCTCAAGCGATGATACTCCTTGATGCGGGCCGTTACTGCCTGACGAACCTTATACTGCAGATCCTCGGTGATGGACAGCAGATCGGTGCTGGCATCACTGGACGGTTTGGCCACAAAATCCACCGCCCCCAGCTCCAGCGCCCGAAAGACCTTTTCCGCATCGGAAAGGGCGCTGACCACGATCACCGGCAGGTTAAAACGGCCGGTCAGGATCCGCAGCAACGTAAACCCATCCATGCGCGGCATTTCCAGGTCCAGGGTTACCAGGTCCGGCTTGAGGCTGATCACCTGGCGGATCCCCTCTTCGCCATCGATGGCGTAGCCCACCACCTCGATCCCCGGCACCCCTTCCAGCATACGGGTGATACTGCGGCGACTGTAGGCCGAGTCGTCCACCACCAGCACCCGCACCGGCTTCATGGCACACCCCCTGCCGCGCTAAGCAACGGCTTCTGGTACACCATATCATTCTTGTAGTGACGTAGGGTGAACAGGGTGCTGATGTTCATCAACGACTCCGAATGCCCCAAGAGCAAAAAGCCGCCATCCTGCAAGGCACCGTGAAACGACGCCACCACCTGCTTTTTTACTGCCAGATCAAAATAGATGATCACATTGCGACAAAAAATCAGGTCAAAGCTACCCAACATCGCCATCCGGGTGCGGTCCAGCAGGTTGAGATAGCTGATGGAGACCAGCTGCCGCACCCGGTCAATAATCCGGAATGAGCCGTCCTGCTGCTCAAAGTATTTCATCAGATAATAGTCGTCGGTCATCCGAAAGGCAGAACGTCCGTAGATGCCGCGTCGTGCCTGTTGCAGTACACGCTGACTGATGTCGGTGCCGATGATCTCCAGTTGCCAACCCTGCAAACAAGCCTGCTCCAGCAGCAGCATGGCGATGGTATAGGGCTCCTCGCCACTGGAACAACCGGCACTCCAGATCCGGATCCGACGAGACGCACCTGCTGCCAGTTTACGCTTGCACAGTTCCGGCAGTATCTCGTCGGAAAAGGCGCTCAACTGGTACGACTCACGGAAAAAATAGGTTTCGTTGGTGGTGAGGAGATCCATGATCTCCTCCAGCTCCTGCTCTCGCTTGCGATTGAACTTCAGAAATTGATAGTACTCACGATACGATTTGAGCTGGTGTGTCGCCAAACGGCGCCCCAGTCGCTTTTCCAGCAGGTATTTGGCATCATCCCCAAAATAGAGGCCACTATGGGCATAGACCAGGTCCCGGAGCAGACGAAATTCCTCGTCCGGCATTTCTATGGCCTGATCAGCAGCCAGCATGGTCAGTTACCATCCAGCAGCTGTCGCAATGCCTGCCTGACCAGATCATGGTCTTCACGATCCAGGGCCATACGCAACAGGTCATACCGTTCCGGGGGAGGCAGGCTGGCGCAGGCACGCACCGCACTCATCCGCACATCCCAATCGCTATGGCAGAGGATATGATGCAGCCAGGGCATCAGCAAATCCGGCTTGTGGCGGGCCAGGACCTCGATCACCCCTTTCAGCACTTCACCGTCCCGCTGGCCTAAGGCCTGAGAGATCAGGGCAAACCCCTCCGGTGCGGCAAGCAGGTCAAAGGCTTCCAGGCAGGCCAGTTGCGCCACTTCGTCCCCCCGCTGCCACAGCTCGAGGGCATCCGACAGTGCCTCATCGCCGTTCAGCTCCAGCAGACTGCGCAACGCAGCGGCCTGCACCCAGGAAGATGGGTCTTGCAACGCCAGCCGTAGCGGCTCACTACCATCATGTCTGCCACAACAACCGCCCAGCGACTCGGCAGCGGCAATGCGTACCTCTTCGGCTTCATCAACCAGCGCCATCACCAGGTTGGGGCAAGACGTGGCCAGAGCCAGCCGGCCGACGGCACGGACGGCTGATTCGCGAACTGCTGCATGTTCGTCTTTCATCAATAACGCCAGCTGTTGACAATCACCACTGGCAGCGCACAATAAGGCTGCCGCCCGCCGTTGTTCAGGCAGCTCCGAGTTGATCATCTGGGCGGCGATCTGACGCACCAGCTCACTGTGGGAGCCGCCACGGGCACGCAAGGTCTGCAGTGCTGCGTCGCGCACGGACGGCTCGTCATCATCAAGCAGGCCAGTCACCGCCGACAATAATGCAGCGCTGGGCAATCTGCCTGCTGCAACGGCTGCAGCGCGACGCACCAGAGCGGCATCATCGGATAGCCCCTGGCTGATAGTCTGCTCAACATCCGCTTGCAAACGCCCCAGACGGCCCAGCAGGGTGCAGATGGCAGCCCGCTCCGTTTCATCCGCCAAGGCAAAACGGGCAACTGATGGCGTAATGGCGGCTGTGCCGATGGACTGCAGGGCGTCCATGGCACGTGAAGCCAGACGTTCATCGACCATGGCCTGCAGTAATAAGGGCAGGCTGCGCGGATCTGCCAGCGCCTCCAACAGCGCCACCACCGCTTCCGCCGCCTCTGCAGTGCCGCTGGCAGCGGCTTGGGTCAGTGTTTCCAGCAAGCCGTGATCAAAAAGCGCCCTGAGCTGCTCAACAACCGTCTGCCGAAACAGTGGATCCAGGTGCTGCAGCACTCTGGCCAGCGAACGTATGGCTACGGACCGCAGACTGGGCAGGCCACTTTGCAGTCCTTCCAGCAACAGATCAGCCGCCGCAGTATCAGCACCAATCGTGCCCAGACACTCATAGGCTGCCAGCCGCAGCATGTCGTGCCGGGCCAGACGAGCCACCACCGGCGGTAGCGGACCAGGTGCCGCGATGCGTCCCAGGGCGGCCAAGGCATTGAAACGGACAAAATCGTGTTGCTGGCGGTCCAGCGCCTGCAGCAGGGCCGGCACTGCCGACCGGTCGCCGATGGCACCCAACGCCTCGGCTGCCGCAGCGGCAACATTGACATCCCGGTCATCAAGGGTTGTCATCAAGGCCGGCACGGCGCTCCGCTCACCGATGGCAGCCAGCGTATCAACCAGCAATTTGCGCAGGTCTTGATCATGATGCTGGAGATGGGTGAGCAGAACCGGTACGGCGCGCTTACCCAGCCTGACCAGCAGCTCCGAGGTTGCGTTGCGCAGCCCGGCGTTTTCTTCGTGCCGCAGCAGGTCAATGAACCCATCAATCTCATCACGACCGGGGCGAGCCGCAACCAGCACCTCCACCGCCTCTTTACGCACCCGCCAGCTGTCATCCCCCAAGGCAGCCCGCAACAGCTCGCGGCAGCGGTCCAGCGGCACACCAAGCTGCTCCTGAACGGTGCGACGGCGAACCTCTTCGTCTTCAGCAGCAGACGTAAGCGGACGTTCAGACGTGGTCATGGGCCAGGTCTCCCGCAACACGCCTCAATTCCCGACGTTCTGCTGGGGTAAAAAGCGTATCGATATCAAGAATCAGGTACAGGACCGCATTGACCAGGCATACTCCGACCAGGTACTCGCCCCCCACCCCTTCGGCAATCTCCGGCGGCGGGACAATCGAGCAGACCGGCACAGAAAGAACCTCTTCCACATCATCCACCGCCAGGGCAACCAGTCGACCGGCGACCGAAATGATCATCAGCTTGCCTGCGCCGCCAAAACGCGGCTCCATCCCGAAGCGGGAACGCAGGTTCACCACCGGAATCACCACTCCCCGCAGGTTGATCATCCCCTCCAGCACCTGGGAAGGACGGGGCATACCGGCCAGCGGTTGCGGCAACACGATCTCCCTGATCCGCATGATATCGACGGCAAAGTGGTTGTCACCCAGGCGAAAACCGGCCAGCTGCAGTTCCTGTATGGTTTCCTGCTCCATCTCAGTTCCCATGGACGGCAAGCTCCAGATCAGACACGTTCTGAATATCAAGCAGGATCACCATCCGGTTGTCGGCGCGACCAATCCCGGCCACAAATTCCCGGTCGATCCCCTCCAAGGCTGCCGGCGCCGCTTCACGTCGATGGTCGGCGATACGGACCACGCCGGTCACGCTATCCACACGCAACCCGCTGTACCCATTATGCTGACGAACAATAATAATCCGCTGCTGGGCTGTCGATTGCTGTCCATGGAGGCCGAGACGCTTGCGCAGATCGATCACCGGCACGATCACCCCGCGCAGCGAGATAATACCATCCACAAAATGGGGCGCACGGGGCACTTCCGTCAATTCACGGGGTTTGATCAGCTCCTTGATCTCCATGATGTTGACGCCGTATTCCTCATCACCCAGCAGAAAACAGAGGAACTCCTGATAGGCATCCTCGCTGGCCACCGCCTGTGCCTGATCCTGCGGCAACAGATCGACGGCCGGCGCCGCCTGATCCGCCTGACGGCCGGCAAGAATCACTGCCAACGGGTCAAAACGCACCGACGGGGCGCTACTGCGGATCGACGCAGGACCGGGAATCACCAGCTCGATCCCGGGCCCTTCCGGCGAGTCGTCAGAAACGGCCAGCGCAGGCGGTACAGCCGTTTCCTGCGGTAACGGCTGTTGATCGACCGGCCCGTCTGCTGCCTGGGCCGCTCCCTCCTGCCGTGCCTTCGTGCGTATTTTTGCCAAATCCATAGCGTCAGCTACCCGGTTTACAGAATCACTTCATCTCTGACTTCATTAACGATTGCGGCATCGACCATGGCTGCATCGGCGCCGTAGGCCACCAGCAGAGCATTGGTAGCTATGGCGTTGATCCGTCGCGGCACGCCACCAGACAGTTCATGGATCGTTTGCAACGCATCGGGCGTAAACAGACCGTCGCTGCCGCCGGCAGCCATGATCCGATAATCCAGATACTCCATGGTCTCCTCTAGGGAGAGCGGCTGCAGATGATACTGCAGTGCGATCCGCTGACGCAACGGCTCCAACGGCTGATAGCGCAGCACCTCTCGCAGCTCGGGCTGCCCCATGATCAGCACTGCCAGCAGATTGTGGTGATCAAGCTGATAGTTGGTCAGCAGCCTGATTTCGTCGAACACCTCAAGGTCATTGATGGTTTGGGCTTCATCAATCACCAGCACCGGACAGATGCCCGCCCGATAGAGGTCGTACAGCGCACCGGTGATCTGCCGCAGCAGATCGTCCTTGCTGCGGGCCGGTTGGTCGATCTCAAGGCCATGGGCCACGGTGCGCAGAAACTCCAAAGCACCCATGCGGGGATTAAAGATCAGGATAAAACGGCACGCTGCCCCGCAACGATCCATCAGAGCGCGGGACAAGGTGGTCTTGCCGCAACCGACATCACCGGTCAACAGAGCAATCTCACGTTCTTCAACCGCATACTCCAGGCGGGCCAAGGCCTCCTCATGGCCCCGCGACAAAAACAGAAAACGAGGATCTGGAGTCTTGCCGAACGGCTTTTCCCGCAGACCAAAGTAGGTCTTGTACACGCCTAGCCCCCTGAACGAACCATCTCGGTGATGATGCCGCCCGCATCAAGCACCAGGATGGTACGCTGGTCGCCCAGATCAGCTGCGCCGGAGATACCTCGAATGGAACGGAACATCTCACCCAACGGCTTGATGACGATATCCTGCTGTCCCAACAGATCATCCACCACCAGCCCCAGACGTTTTTCAGCCGAACCGACCACCACTACGTACTGTTCGATCGGCGTGTCGATACGATCCACCGCCAGAAAACGATCAAGACGCAAGAGCGGCAAGGTGGCATCACGCAACGAGATCACCTCTTTATTTTCCACGGTCCTGATCTCGTTCGGCACCAGCAGCAGCGACTCCACCACCGAGGTGATCGGCAGCGCGTAGGTACGACCGGCGCAGGAGATGATCAACGCCTTGATGATTGCCAGGGTGATCGGCAACACGATGGTGAAGCGAGACCCTTTGCCCAGCTTGGTCTCGATATCGACCATGCCGGAAACCGCTGCAATGTTGTTGCGAACCACATCCATGCCGACGCCACGGCCGGAGACATCGGTGATCTGATCGGCGGTTGAAAACCCGGGCAGAAAGATCAGTTCCAACGTTTCGCGGTCGCTTAAGGTGCTGACATCATGCACCAGCCCCTTGGCCAGGGCCTTCTGTTTGATCTTCTCAAGATCAATGCCGCCGCCATCATCCTCCACCTCGATCACAACATGGTTGCCCTTTTGATACGAGGAAAGCCGCAGCGTGCCACGCTCCTCTTTACCTTGAGCCCGGCGTTGTTCAGGCGACTCGATGCCGTGATCAATGGCATTGCGGATGATATGCATCAGCGGATCGGCGATATCTTCGACAATCAGCTTGTCCAGCTCAGTCTCGGCGCCGTACAGTTTCAGATCGACCTTTTTGCCCTGCTCACGGGTGATGCTGCGGACAATGCGTGACATCTTGTCGTAGAGCTGCCCCACCGGGATCATGCGGATATCCATCACCCCGCTCTGCAGATCGGTCAGCCGCCGCTCAAGACCCTTGGCGGCCTTACCCAGATCGACCGCCATACGGGAAAAGCCTTCCGTCCGCATCCGGTTGGCAATGGACGTAATCGTCGATTGGGCCAGCACCAGCTCGCCAACGATGTTCATCAGCGAGTCCAGTTTGCCGATATCGACCCGCACGGTGCGGCTCATGCTCTTGGCGCTTGCATTCTCGTCAACCGACGCCGTCGCAGGAGGAGCGCCGATACTGCCCGGCTGGTCGTCACCAGCTACTACAGCGTCAGTCACCGTCACGGCAGCCCCACCAGCCTGGGAGGAGGGGGTTGCCGCAGGAGCACTAAAATCAGCCGGTGACCCGTAGCCGGTGATCGAGACCACACGCCCTTCCAGCAGTTGCCGCAGCTCCTGCTCGCTGCGCTGGGTACCCAGCAGCAGGTCGAAATCGATGTTGGTCTGGCTGTTTTCGCCGATGCTGGGCAGGGTGCTGATCAATTCACCATATTTTTTCAACAGATCGGTCAGGCTGCCCAGCTCCTGGTCGAAGCTGCTCAGGTCAAAGGAGGTATGCAGCACGAACAGGCAACGGCCCTGCTCCAGATTTTCACGCAACCGGTGTTCCTCATACTCGGTAAGCGAGCCGATGATGGCGGCCGGCAGCCCCACCTGTTCCAGAGAGCCGACAGTGGGCGAAGCGCCCGGCGAGAGGCAGGAGGTGATGGCAGCGGCGTGGGCGGTTATGTCATCCTGATACTGGACAAGGGTGCCGTCGCCGGTGGCCCGCAGTAGCACCGTCAGCAGCCTGGCAGAACGAAACAGCAGATCAACCACCGTCTTGGTAAGACCAACCTTGCCCATCCGCAGCCAATCCAGCAGGTTTTCCGTGTTATGGGCGACCTCGGCCACGGCCGTAAAGCCGAACATGCCTGCCACACCTTTCAGGGAATGGGCACCACGAAAAATGGCGTTCAGCAGGTCAGGGTCCCAGCTGCCGGATTCAGCCATATCGGCCAGATCGGCCAACTGAGCCCCTAATTCCTCAAGGATCTCCTCTGCCTCTGCCAGAAAATCCCGTGCTGCATCGGAGGTGGGCGGTTGGACGGCACTCATAGCAACCTTTGTACAAGCTCCAACAGTTTGGCAGGAACGAACGGCTTGACCAGGTACTCGTTGGCACCCAGCGAAAGACCGCGATCGATATCCTTGCGGCTGCCCTCGGTTGAGATGATGATCACCGGCAGGCTCTGGTACATGGGATTGCTGCGGATATAACTCAACAACTCCAGACCGTTGATATCCTGCATATTGATGTCGGTCAGCACCAGATCGACCTGCTCCCGGGGCAGGATCCGCAGCGCCTCGAAACCGCTGGCGGCCTGAACGGTCTTGATCGGCCCCAGGGTCTCTATGGTAGCCACGAGCAGTGAACGCATGGCAGCGGAATCGTCGACAATGAGGATCGTGGCAGGGTGCACACTGCTACCTTTCTGATCGGGCTGCATCTGCCTCACGGCATTTTTGCAGCTCACCACGGAGCTGGGTCATGAAAACAATAAACTCATCCGATTCCACATTGCCGCGGCGGGGCTTCAACAGGCAGACGCTGCCAAGACCTGCCGCCTCGGCTTCAGCCTCGGCATGGGTGAAATCGGTCATCAGGATCACGATCAGATCCTGGAAGTTCTGACGGAGCAGCTTCAGGATTTCAAGTCCGCCCAGCACGCCGGAGCCATCCATCTTGGGCATGATCAGGTCAATCAGCACCATCGGCCGGCGGCCGTCTCTCCACAGCGTGTCGATGGTGATCAAGGCCTGTTCACTGCTGGTGAAGGGAAATACCTCCAACAGTGAATCCGGGAATTGTCCGGCAATGGCCTGGGCGGTTGCGCTGTCATCATCCACCACCACCAGCGCGCAGCGCTTGGTACCGCTGGCGGCAGCCGATACGGCGGGCGATTCCTGGGCCGCTTCTGGCGCACTGAACTCGTGTTGTAGCCGCTCTCCCTGGGCCGAAAGCTGCTCTACCGAACCACCCTGTTCCAGCATCAGTTGCAGCGGGTCGAGGTAGGCCGCATCAACGGTCTCGATCTCATCGCAGGGCTCGAAATCGTAGCTACCCTCATGCCAAGCAAACAGGGTCAGCACCACGTTGGCCATCTGCTCACGCACGGTCTGCTCAATCACCTGCAGGTCAATCTGATAGCGATGGTGCAGGATGGAACCGATCCGTTCCCGAAACCCTTCATGCTGTTGCAGGGCCAGAACATCCCGCACCAGGTCGGCGTCAATAACACCTTTGCGCACCAGCATTTCACCCAGACTCTGCTGGAAGCCGGTGGAGGTGGCCCGCACCACCAGACCGTCGCGCAGCTGCAGCACAGCTTCGCGTCCACGCCCCCGCAAGGTCAGGATACCGGTCCTGCGACTGACCGTAATGATCTGGAGAATGTCGTCCAGACCCAGTTCTTCAAGTTTTCCACTCAGGCTACTACCCATGAGCCAGCCTTCTCCCAACACCTGTTTTCAACGACAAAAAGAGGATGAATAATAAACCATGAGACCCCCGCAAGTAAAGCGCTATCGCTCCTTGCGGGCGGTCCGCTCACGGCCGCGGAACAACAATCTGAATGGGGTGCCCTGAAATCCGAAGGCCTCCCTGAAGCGGTTACCCAGGTAGCGCTCGTAGGGGGTGCCGATCCCTTCCGGCTGATTGGTGAAGATGGCAAAGGTGGGCGGCTTGACCCCCACCTGGGTGGCAAAGTAGAATTTGACCCGCCTGCCCTGATGCAGCGGGGCATGGTGGGCCTCCACCGCCTCTTTGAAGCAACGGTTTAGCTCTGCCGTTGTAACTCTCCGGGAATACTGTTCAGCTACCACGGCAACCTCTTCCATCACCTTGTGGATTCGCTGACCGCTCATGGCGGAGACAAACACGATCGGGGCAAAGGCCAGGAACTTGAACTCGTACTTGATCTGTTCCACGAACTTGCCGACGGTCTTGTTATCCTTTTCAAGGGTATCCCATTTATTGACCACAAAGATACAGGCCCGGCCCGCCTCATAGACGTAACCGGCAATATGCTTGTCCTGCTCGGTGATCCCCTCTTCGGCATTCAATACGATCAGGGCCACATCGGCCCGCTCAATGCTGCGCAAGGCATCCACCACGCTGTATTTTTCCAGTTTTTGGCTGGTCTTGCCCTTGCGCCGGATGCCGGCGGTATCGATCAGACAGTAGCGTTGTTTGTTGCAGGTGAAGTAGGTGTCCACCGAATCACGGGTGGTACCGGGGGTCGGGTTGGCCACCACTCGCTCAAATCCCAGCAGACGGTTGACGAGTGACGACTTGCCCACATTGGGACGCCCCACCACCGCGATGGAGGTAACCGCATCTTCACCGGCCGCACCGGCATCCGGCAACAGGGCCTGAACCTCATCCAGCAGGTCGCGTACGCCACGATTGTGGGCGGCCGAGATGGTGTGCATCCCCTCAATCCCCAGGGCGTAAAACTCGGCAGCCTCGTTCTCAATCTTCTCGCCATCGACCTTATTGACCACGTACAAGACCGGCTTGTCCACCCGCCGCAGCATGGCGGCCACCTCGTTGTCGGCCGGTGTCAGGCCCTGTTTGGCATCCATCAGGAACAGGATCACATCGGCCTCTTCCATGGCCAGAAGCGACTGCTCCCGCATCTGCTGCAGCATCCGATCCTC
>DIKW01000022.1:13786-14510 GCA_002424705.1 Geobacter sp. UBA5608 | reverse complement strand
GTGGATCTCCCTATCACCTCGAGGCTACGGTGATGGATCAGGTGTACTCTGGCAGCGACCTGGAGGACAGCCGTGCCGCACGCGGGGTGCATGAGACTGCCGGCCAGGTGCTGACCTATCACGGCAAACCGATTCAGGCCTTCTATCACGCCACCTGTGGCGGCAAGACCGAAGATTCGTCCCACGTATGGGGGGCTGCGTTGCCGTATCTGAAAGGGGTCGATTGTCAGTACTGTACACTGGGTAATTCCAACACCTGGGAGCAGAGCCTGCCGCTCAGCCGGCTGGAGTCAATCCTGAAGCTCTCCGGACTTTCCGATATCAGGCTTGGCCCAAGAAACAGCCGTGGACGACTCAAAACCGTGTCTCTGAGCACATCCCGCGGCACGGTCACCATGCCGGCCACCAAGTTCCGTATGGCAGTCGGCTCCACGGTGATCAAAAGCACCAACTTTACGGTGCGGGTGGACGACGGCAGCGCCTTTTTCAATGGTTCCGGTTACGGGCACGGGGTGGGACTCTGTCAGTGGGGAGCCAAACAACGGGCACTGGACGGTTTCAGTTACAGCGAAATCCTGTCCTATTATTATCCAGGAACCGAATTGCGTATCCTTGCCCCTGATGCTGGTATCTGATTTTCGTTTTGATCTGCCTGATCGGCTGATTGCCCGCTATCCCGCTGTCCGAAGGGATGCCTCCCGGCTGATGGTGCTTGAGCGCCAGG
>DIKW01000022.1:11194-13705 GCA_002424705.1 Geobacter sp. UBA5608 | reverse complement strand
TGAAACCCACCGGCGGCCGGGTTGAGATCTTTCTGGTGGAGCAGAGCGGCGAACGGCAGCAGTGGCGTTGTCTGCTGCGCTCATCGAAAACCTGCCAGCCGGGTCAGCTGATCAAGCTTCCCGATGATGTGACCGCAGAGGTGCTACAGCGGATCGGCGATCAGGACTGGCTGATCGACTTCAGCGGTACCGATGACTTTACCGCCTGGCTGGAACGGGTGGGCCAGATGCCGATCCCGCCCTATCTGGGCCGGGAGAGCGAAGAACTGGACCGGGAACGGTACCAAACAGTCTATGCCGGTGTGCCCGGAGCCGTGGCGGCCCCCACGGCGGGTTTGCATTTCACTCCGCAGCTGCTGGAGCTGCTCACACAACGCGGCATAGAGCTGGCCACGGTGACCCTGCATGTGGGCCTGGGAACCTTCCAGCCGATACGGGTCGAACGGGTAGAGGACCATGTTATCCACCGCGAGCGGTATCAGGTGTCTGACGAAACCGCAGCCGCTGTTGCAGCCGCCAAACGCCGGGGCGGCAGGGTAATCGCGGTCGGCACCACCGCCTGCCGAACCCTGGAGTATGCCGCCCGAGCGGACGGTACGCTGCAACCCGGCACAGGCGAGGCCGACATCTTCATCTATCCCGGCTATGGTTTCAAGGTGGTGGATGCGCTGTTGACCAATTTCCATCTGCCGGAATCCACCCTGCTGATGCTGGTTGCAGCCTTTGCCGGTCAGGAGTTCGTGCTGCGGGCCTATCATGAGGCGGTCAGACGAGCATTCAGGTTTTACAGCTATGGCGACGCCATGCTGATCGTGTAGGAGCGGGCGTGCCGAGACATTTTCAGCTGTTGCATCAGGATGTCACCTCGCAGGCCCGCTGCGGCCTGCTGACCACGGCCCATGGCCTGATCGAGACGCCAATCTTCATGCCGGTGGGCACCAACGCCACGGTCAAGGCGATGCGGCCCGGCGATCTGAAGGAGGTCGGCGCTCAGATCATCCTGGCCAACACCTACCACCTGTATCTGCGGCCGGGGCACCGGCTGGTTGAGCAGCTGGGCGGCCTGCACCGCTTTATGGCCTGGGACGGGCCGATCCTGACCGATTCCGGCGGCTTTCAGGTCTTTAGTCTGTCAGAATTACGCAAGATCAGCGAAGAAGGGGTCCAGTTTCGCTCCCATATCGACGGTTCCCGTCACCTGCTGACACCGGAGTTGTCCATTGCGATCCAGCAATCGCTGGGGGCCGACGTGATCATGTGCTTCGACGAATGCCCGCCGGCCGATGCCGAACGGCTCTATGTCGAGCAGTCGCTCGCGCTGACCACCCGTTGGGCCCGACGCAGCAAGCAGGCCCATCAGCGACAGGATCAACTGCTGTTCGGCATCGTGCAGGGTGGGCGTTTTCCGGAACTGCGGCAGCGTTCGGCCAGCGAGCTGCAGGAGATCGGCTTTGACGGCTACGCCTTGGGCGGACTGTCGGTGGGTGAAGAAAAGCCGGTCATGCACGCCGTGATGGAGGCCTGTGAACCACTGCTGCCTGCTGATCACCCCCGCTACATCATGGGGATCGGTACCCCCGAAGACTTGGTCGAGGCGGTCTGGCGCGGTTACGACATGTTCGACTGCGTCATGCCGACCCGCAACGCCCGCAACGGCATGCTGTTTACCAGTCAGGGCCGGATCAACATCAAGGCCAAGCAGTATGAGGATGATCAGGGACCGCTGGATGCTGCCTGTAGCTGCCAGGTCTGCCGCAGTTACTCGCGGGCCTACCTGCGGCACCTGTTCCGTTGTAACGAAATATTGTCTTCGATCTTGAATACGCACCACAATATCGCCTATTATCTGAACCTCATGTCCCGGATGCGGGAGGCGATCAAGGCAGACCGTTTTGATGCATTTCGCCGGGATTTTTACGCACACCAACAACCTGCAGTATCACACAAGGAGGAGTAAACAATGGTAGGAATCGCATTCGCAATGGGCGCCCCCGCCGGTGGGGCAGCAGCGCAGTCGGGTGGCATGGCCGCGTTTATGAACATCGTACCGCTGATCTTCATGTTCGCCATCTTCTATTTCCTGTTGATCCGTCCGCAGCAGAAAAAGGCCAAGGAACACCGTGCCATGCTGGAGGCCCTTAAGGTGGGCGACAGCGTCAAGACCGCTGCCGGTATTCACGGCAAGGTGGCCGCCATCGAAGACCAGGTGATCACCCTGGAGATTGCCACCGGCGTCAAGATCAAGGTGGACAAGCCGTTTGTCACCACCGTGGTGAAGTAACTACTTTCAGTAAAGGAGATCGTGCCAATGCCTAAGGGAGCCGGATGGCGCATCACCCTGATAATCGGCTTTATCGTCCTGTCCTGTGTCTACCTGGTTCCGACCGTGATGCCCCAGTTGCCTTCCTGGTGGAAGGGGCTGTTGCCCAAGGACAAGATCAGTCTCGGCCTCGACCTGCAGGGGGGAACCCACCTGGTGATGGAGGTGGAGACCCAGAAGGCGGTGGAAGG
>DIKW01000022.1:9903-11065 GCA_002424705.1 Geobacter sp. UBA5608 | reverse complement strand
GCGGTGCAGAAGCTGCTCAAGGACAAGTATCGCGACTATGAGCAGGTCTCCTCGGTGGAAGAGGGGGGCATGATCGGTCTCCAGCTGCGGATGAAGGATGAGGATATTCAGGACCGCAAGGACAAGGCCGTGGCCCAGGCCCTGGAGACGATCCGCAACCGGATTGACCAGTTCGGTGTCTCTGAGCCGGTTATCACCCGCCAGGGGATCAACCAGATCGTGGTGCAACTGCCCGGCATCAAGGACCCACAGCGGGCCATCGACCTGATCGGCCGTACCGCCCGTCTGGAGTTCAAGATGGTGAAGGAGGGGGTTTCCCCCACCGGCGGCGTGATTCCTGAGGATGCCGAGGTGTTGTATGAACGGATCAGCGATCCGGTCACCGGCGCGGTCAGCGAGACCCCCTTTGTGGTGCAGAAAAAGGCCCTGATCACCGGTGACCTGCTGACCGATGCCCAGGTGCGGATCGATTCCCAGTTTAACCAGCCCTATGTCTCCATCGAATTCAACGCGCTGGGTGGCCGTCTGTTTGATCAGGTGACTGCTGCCAACGTGGGGAAGCGGTTTGCCATTGTGCTGGACAGCAACGTCTATTCAGCCCCGGTGATCCGGGAGCGGATCTCCGGCGGTTCGGCCCAGATATCGGGCAACTTTACCGAAAAGACCGCCTCCGATCTGGCGATCGTGCTGCGGGCCGGCGCCTTGCCGGCGCCGGTCAAGGTGATCCAGAACGTGACCGTGGGCGCCTCGCTGGGTAAGGATTCCATCGACAAAGGTCTGATGGCCGGCCTGGTGGGTGTGTTGCTGGTGATCGTCTTTATGGCGATCTACTACAAGCTGTCCGGTATGGTCGCCAACCTGGGCATGGTGCTGAACATCGTCTACCTGATGGGTGCCCTGGCTGCCCTGGGGGCCACCCTGACCCTGCCGGGCATCGCCGCCATCGTACTGTTGGTCGGTATGTCGGTGGACTCAAACGTGATCATCTTCGAACGGATCCGTGAGGAACTGCGGCTGGGCAAATCGCCCAAGGCGGCGCTGGATGCCGGTTACGACCGGGCCTTTCTGACCATCATGGACTCCCACGTCACGGCCCTGATCACCGCCGCCGTCCTGTTCCAGTTCGGCACCGGCCCGGTCAAGGGGTTTGCGGTGTCCTTGT
>DIKW01000022.1:339-9828 GCA_002424705.1 Geobacter sp. UBA5608 | reverse complement strand
GCATATAGGGGGGCGTCATGTTCGAAATCTTCGGCAAGACCAAACTGAACATAGACTTTATCGGCAAACGCAAGTTTTCCTTTGTTATCTCGACCATTATCTCAATCATCGGGATCTTCGCCATTGTGCAGATCACCCTCGGCAACGCCAACCTGGGGATCGACTTCACCGGCGGCACCTCGGTGCAGTTGCAGTTCGACAAGCCGGTTGCCCTGGCTGATGCCCGCAAGGCGCTGCATAATGGCGGTCTGGGAGATGTGGAGCTTCAGGAGATCAAGGATGGCAACAAGCTGCTGGTGAAGTTGGGCAAAAAAAACCAGCTGGCAGTCGGCAAGGCGGCCGAGGTAATCCCGGCGGCCTTTGCCAAGGCGTTGCCCGGCCTGCAGGTGACCGTGGACAGCACCACCGAGATCGGCCCGGCCATTGGCGACAAGCTGCGCAAGGATACCCTGATTGCGGTGGCGATCTCCATGCTGGGGATCATCTGCTATATCGCCTGGCGCTTTGATTTTCGGTTTGGTATCGGCGCTGTGGCCGCCACCTTGCATGATATCCTGGCCATGTTCGCGATCTATTACCTGTTCGGCAAGGAGTTTAACCTGCTGTTCATCACCGCTGTGCTGACCATCGCCGGTTACTCCCTGACCGACACGGTGGTTATCTTTGACCGGATTCGCGAGAACCTGCACAAAGACCTGAAAGGGGCTCTGCACACCATCTTCAACCGCAGTATCAACGAGACCCTGTCGCGCACCATCATTACCTCGATGACTACCCTGATGGCTGCGGGAGCGTTGTTTTTTCTGGGAGGCTCGGTGATCCACGACTTTGCCTTCGCCCTGTTGACCGGTGTGCTGGTGGCAACGTATTCATCGGTCTTCGTGGCCAGCCCGGTGGTGATCATGCTGGAAGAGCGGGCACAACGTAAAGCTGGCGGCGCTGCACAAGCGCCGGCGCAAGCCTAGGAGGTAACCATGCAGAAGGAATCAATAGTCCTTGGTGTGTCCGGCCTGATCATCGGCTTTTTGCTGGGTGTTCTGGTGGGGGGCAAGACCATGGGCGGCAATGTCTCCCGCGCTCCATCAGCGGTTCAGAATGCGGCGCCGATGGTTAACCCGGCCGATCTCAACGCCCGGATCGCCGAGATGGAAAAGGTGGTGGCCAACGATCCCAAGAACCTGCAGGCTTGGGTAACCCTCGGCAACGACTACTATGACGCCAACAACCCCCAGAAGTCGGTGCAGGCCTATGATAAGGCATTGGCGTTGAATCCTAACGATCCCAACGTACTGACCGATCAGGGGGTCATGTTCCGCGCCCTGGGTTTCTTTGACAAGGCGCTGGCCAACTTTGAAAAGGCCAACAAGCTTAATCCCCAGCATCTGCAGAGTCTGTACAACATGGGGATCGTGCAGGCGGTTGATATGAAACAGCCGGCCAAGGCCCGGCCGATCTTCGAGAAGGTGGCCCAGATGGCTGGCAGCAGCGAGTTGGGCAATCAGGCCCGCGAGATGCTCCAGCAGCTTCCGCGCTAAAGGAGTTCCGAACCCCCTCTCCGGAGGGGGTTTTTGTTTATGCAAACCTCGTGGGTAGTACAACAAAGTGATCCGGCCGTTGTGGCAGCCTTGGTGGCTAAACTGCAGCTGCAGCCAGCCACGGCACAGGTGCTGGCTGTCCGTGGTTTTGCTGACCCGTCAAAGGCCCGGGAGTTCCTGACACCGACCCTGGCCGGCATGCTGGACCCGTTTCTGCTGGTCGGTATGGATGCTGCGGTTGAACGGCTGCTGGCTGCCCGCAGTCAGCAAGAACAGCTCTGTGTGTACGGTGATTACGATGTGGATGGCGTCACCGCCACCGCTCTCCTGGTGTCGGGCTTGACCGCCCTTGGTCTGCGGGTCGGTTACCATATACCTCACCGGATGGATGACGGCTACGGACTGAACAGCGAGGCGTTACGGGCGATCCGTGCCGATGGGGTAACACTGTGCGTAACTGTGGATTGCGGTGTGACCGCCGTGGAAGAGGCCCAAGTCTGCCGCGAGATTGGGCTGGACCTGATCATTACCGATCACCATCAGGCACTGGAGCAGCTGCCCGAGGCGGTGGCGGTCATCAATCCTCATCGCTCTGACTGTAGCTACCCCTTTAAGGGGCTGGCCGGGGTGGGCGTGGCCTTTAACCTGCTGGTGGCGTTGCGTTCTCGATTGCGGGAACAGGGCGCTTTTGCCGACAACGGTCCCGACCTGCGCCAATGGCTGGACCTGGTGGCCCTGGGCACCGTGGCCGATGTGGTGCCGCTCTTGGAGCAGAATCGTCTGTTGGTGGCGTCCGGCCTGCAGCGGATCGGAAAGGGTGCGCGCATCGGTCTCAGGGCACTGAAACAGGTGTCCGGCATCAGCGGCGATGTCACGGCCGGTCAGGTCGGGTTTCGGCTGGCCCCGCGGCTGAATGCGGCCGGACGGCTGGAGAGCGCCGTGCCGGGGGTCGAACTGTTGTTGACCAGCGACCGAAGTCTGGCCGATCGGCTTGCCCAGGAGCTGAACGACGCCAACAATGAGCGCCAGGGGGTGGAACGGCGCATACTGGACGAAGCGGTGCAGTTGGTGGAGCAGTCCGGCGGCGTCAACGGACGCTACAGCATCGTGCTGGCGTCTGAAAACTGGCATCCCGGTGTGGTGGGGATTGTTGCCTCACGTCTGGTTGAGCGGTATCATCGTCCTACGATCCTGATGGCGCTGCAGGACAATGGCACGGCCAAGGGCTCCGGCCGCAGCATCCCCGGCTTTCATCTGTTGGATGCGCTGCATGCGTGTGCTCCGCTCCTGCTTCGCTATGGCGGCCACCGCGTTGCAGCCGGCGTTTCGCTGGACGTTGAACAGGTAGCCGCTTTTGCACAGGCCTTTGAACAGGCTGCAGCCAGTCGGCTCGATCAGCAGAGTCTGATCCCCAGGTTGCAGCTGGATGTAGAGTTGGAGCCGGAAGAGCTGACCACAGTACTGGTTGACGACCTGCAGCGACTGGCGCCGTTTGGGGCCGGTAATCCGGAGCCGTTGGTCTGTATCAGGGGGCTGCGGGTCCTGGAGCACAAGGTGGTCGGCAGCGATCACCTGCGGTTGCAGCTGGCACGGGGGCGTCAGCAGATCAACGCCATTGCCTGGCGGATGGCCGGTCGTCAGCTGCCGGAGCTGATTGACGTGGTCGGCATGCCTGAGATCGACACTTGGGGCGGAGGCGCCCGCTTGCAGTTGCGGATCAAGGACTTCAGATCAGCGGAGCAAAGCCATGCAGCGTGATGAACGCTTTAATAAGGCAGATCAGATTATCAAGGTTGGCTTCTGGGTCAACGCTGTCCTGATGGTCATGAAATTGGCAGCGGGCTATTGGGGGCGTTCCGACGCGGTCTTCGCCGATGGTATCGAATCGGCCTGCGACTTTATTGCCATCGGCAGTACCATGGTAGCACTCAGGCTTGGCAGGCAGCCGTACGACCAGAAACATCCCTATGGTCACGGCCGGGCCGAATCTTTGGCTGCCCTGCTGATCGGTCTGGTGATTGGCGTCACAGGCGTCTGGATCCTGTGCGATGCTGTTCAGACCATCATGCGTCGTGATTTCAGCTCGCCCAGCTGGATTGCGGTTGCGGCTGCGGTCATCACCATCATGGTCAAAGAATGGTTGTACCGGTATTCAGCAACTACCGGAAAGCAGCTTGAGAGCCCGTCGCTGTTGGCTATCGCTCAGGATCATCGCAAAGATGCCCTGACCTCCGTTGCAACCCTGGCCGGCGTTGTCGGCGCGGTCCTGGGCTGGGGAATTATGGACCCGCTGGCGGCCGGGTTGACGTCAGTCTTTATTTTGCATATCGGTTGGCAAACCCTGTCCGCTGCCTGCCACGACCTGATGGACGGAGCGGTGCATGGTGACTATATCCAGGAGATTACCAGCCTGGCCGAAACGGTGCCCCAGGTTGAGCACGTGCATGAAATCCGTGCCCGGCGATCGGGACAGTACATCATCATCGACCTTAAATTGGAGATGGACCCGCAGATGACCGTCAAGCAGTCCCATGACGTGGCCACCGAGGTGAAGCGGCTGATCTTCGACCGGATGCACAATGTGGGGGATGTGATGATCCATATCAATCCCCATGATGAAGCGCACGAAGATCTGATCAGGTTGTAAGCCGGTGGACCTGAATCTTGTCAGATTACGGATACCGCTTCCCGCTGCCCCAGCCCGGCTGCTGGCCGGAGCCCTCTCGGCCGAGCGGCCCCTGTTCGAACAATCACTGTCTTCGCTCTGCTCCCGAAGCCTCTCCAGCGATGCCGAACTGGTGCGACGCCATCAGAAACCGAGCCTGCCGTTTGTCTTTTCGCTGCCCGATGACGGCCAGATGGAGTGTCTGTTGCTGGGGCCCGCCATTGCCGAGCTACGTCGTGTCCTCTCTGCGCTGGCCGCCCGTGCCGGTCTTGCGCAGCTTACCTCATTTAGCGCCTATGATTATCAGGGAGCGCTGATTGAGCTGAAGGACGATGGCAAAGCTGAACTGCCGGTACTTTCGCTGGCGGCACTGCTGGATCTGACCTCACCTCGCTATGCCGACTGTCAGCGGTTACGGGTGACGCTGCTGACGCCGTTGCGTCTGGTAAGCGATGGTCGTGAGCTGTCCCGCTTTATCGGGGAACGGTTCGCACGGGGTGTCTTGCGGAGGATATCTGCCCTGATGGCCTACTATGGCACCGCAGCGGCGCCTGAGCAGTTTGTGCGGCTGGCGGCACTGGCCGGTGCCCTGCGCCTGATTGCGGCCCGGCCGCTGCAGGCCCCCCAAGGGCAGCGCGGACTGCTGGGCAGTTTTGATCTGCAGGGCAGCTGCAACGAACTGGGCCCCATGCTGGAGTTGGGTGGACTGCTGCATGTCGGAAAAGGGGCCTCATACGGGATGGGGGCCTTTCGGGTCAGCCCGCTTTCTTGACAGCGCAACTGTTGGTAAGGTATTAAACTACGATGTCCAACGACCGGCAAGCCACTGTTGTTGCCCACGCCATAACGGTTGACGTTGAGGACTGGTTTCATGTCTGTGGAGCCGAGCAGGCGGCAAGTGAGCTGTCCGGCCAGGGGCGTGTGCTGCATACGACATCGTTGGTACTTGATCTGCTTCGCTCCTGCGGGGTGCGGGGCACTTTTTTTGTGTTGGGTTCCGTGGCCAGCCGACATCCGGAGCTGGCGCCCCTCATTGTCGACGCAGGGCATGAGCTGGCGTCCCACGGCTGGTCCCATCGCTTGGTAACGGCGCTTTCCGCGCAGGAGTTTGCTGACGAGCTGCTACGGACGGCCGATCTGCTGGAACAGCAGACCGGCAAGCGTCCCGAGGGCTTTCGGGCACCACGCTGGTCGTTGAGCAGGCAAAGGACCCCCTGGGCCTTTGAGATTCTGGCGCAGCAGGGCTATCGTTACGACAGCAGCCTGACGCCGCTGGCCCTGATCGGCGACCCGTCCGGTCCGCTGCTGCCGCATCGGATCGAGACAGCGGCCGGCACCCTGTGGGAGATTCCGCCGCTGGTGACCGCGACTCCGTTGGGCAATCTGCCCACCGGCGGCGGCTGGGGCTTCCGTTTTTTTCCTTCAGCGATCATCAGGCACAGCCTGCGGGCCTACCAGCGTCAAGGCGGATCAGGGGTGCTGTTCATCCATCCGCGGGAGCTTGACCCGGATGGCCCTCGCCTGCGGCTGGGCCTGCTGCGGGAATTCGCCACCTACGGGCCCAGGAACAGCGCTGCCGGACGGCTGGCAGCACTGATGCGTAGTTTCAGCTTTTTACCGTTGGGAGAACAGGTATCCACGTGGCAGACTGCATCCTGATACCGGCCTATAATGCCGCTCACACCCTGGGGCCGGTGGTGAAGGAGTGTCTGCTGCACGGTCTGCCCCTGGTGGTGGTCGACGACGGTTCCCGGGACGGTACGGCCGCTGCCCTGGAGGGGTTGGCCGTCACCGTGCTGCGGCACGAGCAGAACCTCGGCAAGGGGGCAGCCCTGCGGACCGGTTTTGACTGGGCATTGTCACATGGCTATACTGGCATCATCACGCTGGATGCCGACGGACAGCATGAACCGACCGCCATCCCGCAGTTGGTGGCGGCAGCTGAGTCAGGTCAGTTCGGGATCCTGCTGGCGTCCCGCCAGAGCCAGTTCGAGCAGATGGCAGGGCTACGCAAGCACTGGAATCGGTTCGGGGTCTGGTGCATGCGCAAGCGGACCGGTTTTGAGATCAGCGATAGCCAGTCCGGCTTCCGTTACTACCGGGCCGACCTGTTGCGCGCCATTCAATTGGAAAAGGACGGCTACGACCTGGAGATGGAACTGTTGATGAAATGCTGGCGGGCCGGTTTTACGATCGGCTGCCTGCCGGTGCCGGCCCGGGTGGCCGATGGACGCGCCACCAGCCACTACCGGGCGGTGCGCGATACCTGGCATATCTGCATGACGTTTTTGCGCTACATGTAGCGAGGACCTTGATGCTGCAAACACTGAAAACCTATACCCGCGACAAGCTGGTTGCCTATCTGCTGTCTCTGGCCACGTCGTCTTCCGACGAGACCCTGATCAAGATGACGCACCTGATGGAGCTGATCCCGAAAAAGGATTACTACAAGGCGCGTATCCGCTGGGTCCGTGATCTGATCAAGATGCGGCACCCCTCGATCGAGTTTCCACGCCGCATCCTGCGTGAGCTGCATCCCAACCAGCGCGATAAGTGGATCACCAACCTGGCGGTCAACCATCTGTTGTCCGGCACCAACAAGCGCAAGGAATGGGCAGAACAGAACGGCTTCTATCCGCCCTCCACGGTGGTCATCTCGGTCACCATGCGCTGTAACCTGTCCTGTTACGGCTGTTATGCCGGCGACTACAACAAGGCGCTGGAGCTCTCGCTGGTTGAGATCGATGGTCTGCTGACCCAGATGAAGGAGATGGGGATCTACTTCGCGGTGATCTCCGGCGGCGAGCCGTTCTTCATGCAGGGGATCTTCGATCTGTTTAAGAAGCACAGCGACATGGCCTTCCTGGTCTTCACCCATGGCGGCCTGATCGATGAGCGGCTGGTGCAGCAGCTGATCGAGGTGGGTAACGTGATGCCGGCCTTCTCCCTGGAGGGCTATCAACAGGAAACCGACGAACGACGCGGAGCCGGCCATTTCGACAAGGTGCTGAACGCCATGCGCCTGTTGCGCGAGAACGGGCTTTCGTTCTGCGGCTCCTTCACCCACTCCAGCAAGAACACCGATATTATCACCGACCCGGCCTACATCGATTTTCTGCTGGAGCAGGGGGTGTTTGCCCTCTGGCTGTTCTCCTACGTGCCGGTGGGCCGGGAACCCAACCCGGATCTGATGCCCAGCCCGGAGCAGCGTGACCGTCTGCGGCGTGCCACGATCGAGTTCCGCGCCACCCGGCCGATGCTGTTCATCGATTTCTGGAATGACGGTCCGATCATCTCCGGTTGCATCGCCGGCGGACGCAAGTATATCCATATCAACGCCAACGGCGACATCGAACCGTGCGTATTTTGTCACTTTGCGGTGGACAACATCCGTCGCACCAGCCTCAAAGAGGCTCTGGGCTCGCCCCTGTTCCGCAAGATTCGCGACAAACAAGGTGAGCATGACAACCTGCTGCGGCCCTGCATGCTGATCGATCACCCGGACTACGGCCGCGAGTTTTTCCAGAGTGAAGGGGCCTACCCGACCCACGAAGGGGCCGAGGCGATCTTCACCACCCTGGCCGACCGGATGGACGAGTACGCCCGCAGCTATGGCGAGATTGCCGACCAGGCCTGGGACGAAGAATTCAAGGAACATCCGATCAGGCGCAGGGAGGCAGGCACAACCTGATGCGGATTCTGCTGGTCAATCCACCCTCGTTGAGTATCTTTTCCACGTTTGGATTCAGTCAGCCGCCGATGGGGCTGCTTTATCTGGCTGCAAGCCTCGAGGCTGCGGGCCATCATGTGCAGCTGCGCGATCTGTCTCTGGATGGAGAACAGCTGAGCCGGCAGGAGTTGCAGTGGGCGGATCTGGTCGGTATTTCCAGTGATACCACCCGGATCATAAAGGCGCAGGCCATTGCAAAAAGGGCCGCAGCTCTGGGAAAGCCGGTCGTTATGGGGGGGCCCCATCCCCAGTTTCTGCCGGAAGATATTTTGGCGGACGGCACGGTGAGCTGGATTGTGAAGGGCGAAGGGGAGGCCGTGCTACCCGCCCTGGTTGAGGTGCTTCAGGCTGGTGGCGATCCTGGATCAGTGGACGGATTGATCTATCGAGACCAGGGGCGGTTGCGGGAAACTCCCAACCCTATGCCGTTGGATGTCGACAAACTACCGTTTCCTGCCTGGCATCTGCTGCCGCTTGACCGTTACCAGTCCAGCGTTGCCGGCCGCCTGGCCGCTCCGGTTGTCACCAGCCGAGGCTGTCCCGGCGCCTGCCATTTCTGCTCCTCTTCGATCTTTTTCGGCAGAAGCTGGCGGGCACGGACTGCAGCATCGGTGTTGGATGAAATCGAACGTTTGTACACGCAGTACGGCTATCGTGCCATCACCTTCATGGACGACAACTTCACCCTTGATCCCCGGCGGGTAGAACAGATTGCGGACGGGATCATCCAGCGAGGCTATGATCTCAAGTGGTGGAATTTTTCACGGGTCGACACCATTGTCAAACATCCGGGCATGGTTGCCAAAATGGCTGCAGCCGGTTCTGCCATGGTCTATCTGGGGATCGAGAGTGGCAATCGTGAGACGCTCAATTCACTTGGAAAACAGAGTTCGCTGGAGGAGATCGAGCAGGCAGTCAAACTGCTTAAAGAACATGGCATCGGGGTGTATGGCAGTTATATCATCGGGAGTCTGGATGAAAAGCCGTCAGACATAGAGCGGAACCTGCAGTTGGCGATCAGTCTCGACACTGAGGTGGCCCAGTTTTCTATCTTGACACCCTATCCGGGAACGGCCCTGTATCAGCAACTGAAGGAACGTATCTTTACCCGTAAATGGAAATTTTTCGATGGGTTGCATCTGGTTTTCAGGCATCCCACCATCAACCGTCACCATCTTCAACTGTTGCTGATCAGTTCATTCATCCGTTTTTATCGCCGATCACGGCGTTCGATAGACGGTTTTCAAGAGGTCTTTTCACGGCGACGGCTTTCGTTGCGCTCACTTGTGACCTGTGTCTGGGAATTGCTAGTCTGACATGGCCCTTTACAGTCGCGCTAATCTTGCGCTAATCTCAATCTTCACGCGGCTGGTGCCCCGCTGGCTGGTGCCGCCGTTTGCCGCACTGGCCGGACTACTGTCCTACCTGCTGGCAGGCCGGCAGCGTCGGGGGCAACGGGCCAACCTGCGGGTGGTCACCGGACAGCAGCAGGTCGAACTGCTGCTGTTGTCCTCGATGTACAAGTTCTGCCGCAACTGGTGTGATCTGGTGCTGATGTC
>DIKW01000022.1:0-292 GCA_002424705.1 Geobacter sp. UBA5608 | reverse complement strand
GCACCGCTGCAGGCAGCTCTGGCCGCCGGTAGTGGGGCGATCTTGGTCTCTCCTCACCTGGGTACCTGGGAGTTGGGGGGGCTGGGGTTGGCTGACCTGGGCTACCGGGTGAACGTGCTGACCTACCGCGAACCGGACGAACGGGTTAACGAGCAGCGCAGACAGGTGCGGGACGAACGGGGTATCGGGGTGATCTATGTGGATCGTAACGACGCCTCACCCCTGGCGATCATCGAGGCGGTTAATGCCCTGCGCAGAAATGAGATTGTCTGTCTGATCGGCGACCGTGACG
>DIKW01000061.1:32889-38607 GCA_002424705.1 Geobacter sp. UBA5608 | reverse complement strand
CTCAAGGTGGGACAGGTGTTGCGCTACAATAACCAACGCATCATCCCACCCAGCAAGCTGAAGCACGGAATCGTGATCAACATTCCAGACCGGATGCTGTACTACTTTGAAAAGGGTCAGCTGACCTATGCCACCGCCGTGGCCCTGGGAACGCCGACCAAGATGGATGATATCCCCTGGCACACGCCAACGGGCAAATTCCGGATCGTCAACAAGGCCAAGGATCCGACCTGGACCGTCCCCCCCTCAATCCAGGAAGAGATGCGGCGGGAAGGGAAAGAGGTCATCACCAGCGTGCCCCCGGGAACCGATAACCCCTTGGGCAAATACGCCATGAAGACCTCACTGCCGGGCATCCTGATCCACAGCACCAGCAAGCCCTGGTCAATCTACACCTATGCCAGCCACGGTTGCATCAGAGTCCATCCGGATCGGATGGAGGAGCTGTTCAAAGTGGTCAGGGTGAACACGCCGGGGGAGATCATCTATCAGCCGGTCAAGGTGGCAACGACAGAGCAGGGCAGAATCTTCCTCGAGGTACATGGCGACATCTACGCCAAGACCAAAGGGATTGAGCGCGAGGCAAAGGCCTTGTTACAAACGCTGAACATCAGCGACAAAGTAGACTGGCAGAAAGTACGCCAGGCGATCTCCCGCAAGGCCGGCGTAGCTGAAGACGTAACCCTGAGCAGCGCCACCAAAGCGCAGCAGGACTTGACTGCGCTTGATGTGACTCAGTCTCCATCGTAACCGGACGGCTCAGTCCCCCTGATGAAGCACTCCAGAATCCCTTCGCCCCCCCTGGCCAGTCGGCCCGTCTTGGGGTTGATCCTGACATAGGTTATATCCTCTGACGGTTCAAAACGTTCAATCGGTAATTTTTTAACTGCCCCCAGCATGAAATCGGCCCAGATCGGCGCAGCTGCCTGACCACCGGTTCCGGCGCGCCCCAGAGAACGTTCCTGATTGTCGAACCCAACCCAGACGCCAGCCACCAGCTGCGGGATGTAGCCCACAAACCAGGCGTCCTTCATATCATTGCTGGTGCCGGTCTTACCGGCCACCGGACGGTTAATGGCTGCGGCCCGGTGACCGGTGCCGCTCTGCACCACACTCTCCATCAAGTTGGTCACGATATAGGCGGCTTGCGGCGTCACTGCCGGCGGCTCAACGGCCACTACGGTTGCCATGCCGGGGGCAGCCTCAGTGGCCGGCAAAGCGATCGGCGGGGCAACGGTCGAAGCCACCGGCACTACCGGCTTGCGCTCCTCCAGAATCCGGCCTTCACTGTCGGTCACCCGCAGGATAGAAAATGGCTGCAGGTACACGCCTTTGTTGGCAAACACGCCATAGGCCGTTGTCAGCTCAAGGGGAGAAACACTGGCGCCGCCCAGGGCCAACGAGAGGTTGGGCTCGATCTTCGAGGTAAAGCCCAGCTTTTTGGCGAACTCAACGGCATAGTCCACGCCGACTTGGTCGAGCAGCTTGACGCTGAAGATGTTGATCGAGTGGGTCAGAGCCTCCCGCATGGTCAAGGGCCCACGATGGGTGCCGTCGTAGTTCTTCGGCTTCCAAAGTTTTCCGCCCCCCGCCGGGTACTCCACCTCTTCGTCCACGATCACGGTGGCCGGAGTCAATCCCCGCTCAAGAGCGGCAGCATAAATAATCGGCTTAAAGGCTGATCCGGCGTTACGCTTGGCCTGCACCGCTCGATTGAACTGGCTCTTGCGGAAGTCGTAACCGCCCATCATGGCCTTGATGCCGCCGGTACGAGGATCGATCGCCACCAGCGCACCTTGCACCTCTGGTGTCTGGTCCAGGGCGAAGACCGCCCCCTGACGGTTCACCTCAGGCGTCACCACCTGCACCTCCAGCACGGCACCCAGAGAGAGAGCCTGGGACGGCTTGTCCGGCTTACCAAAGCTGTTGACCAAGCCCACTTTGCCAGCCCATGCCATCCCCTTGCGGTTCATCACACCAGTCCGGTCGCCCACCCGTATGATGGCCTCGCCCTTATTGGGGTAGACCGCCGTCACGACGCCGGTGTAGGTTTCTCCCACTTTCAAGGCTGCCGAATCGATCCCTTCTTCAACCTTGGCACAGAACTGTGTCACCTCCTGTTCCTTCAGAAACTTGGAGGCACCGCGAAAACCCATCCGCTTGTCAACCGCCTTCAGGCCGGCACGTACCGATTCATAGGCCGAACGCTGCATCTCATAGTTCATGGTGGTAAATATTTTTAATCCGCCTTTGTAGAGCTGATCCTCGCCGTATTTTTCCTCCAGGTAGATGCGCATCTGTTCAAGAAAATAGGCCACCTGATCATTCACCACCCGCCGTCCGGGAAGCACGGTCAACGGCGTCTTGCGGGCATGGTCCGCCTCGGCCTGGGTAATGAAGCCTTCAGCCACCATCCGGTCCAACACATAGCCTTGACGCTCCCTAGACCGTTCCAGATGCTTGATCGGCGAATAGGCGTTAGGGGCCTTGGGCAGACCGGCCAGCACCGCCATCTCAGCAAGGTTCAGCGTTTCAACCCCCTTACCGAAATAGGTCTCGGCGGCCGCCTGCACACCATAGGCACCTGCCCCCATATAAATCTGGTTGAGATACAGATAGAGTATCTCGTCCTTGGTCAGCTTTTCCTCCAACCGCTTGGCCAGAATGGCTTCCTTGATCTTGCGGGAGATCTTTTTTTCAGGACTGAGCAGCATGGTCTTGGTGACCTGCTGGGTGATAGTGGAGGCACCTTCTTTCTTGCGAAAAGAGATCAGATTTTTGAAGGCGGCCCTGACAATGCCAAAATAATCAATCCCCTTATGGGAATAAAAACTGGCATCTTCGGCCGCCACAAAGGCCTGAATCAGTTTGCGGGGCATCTTGTTGACCGGCACCACGGTGCGACGCTCCAGGTAAAACTCTCCCACCAGGGTGCCGTCGTCGCCGTAGACCTGCGAAACCACCGGTGGTTTGTAGTCGGCCAGTCGGTCGACTTTGGGCAACTTTGCTACCAAAAAGGCCACATAGCCAACCAGGCCCACCAGTGTCACCAGAACCAGGGTAACGGCAGTCACCAGCAGCGTGGATAAAAAACCCTTGCCCCTCCGGGCTGCCGAACGCCGACGTTGTTGTTGATCAGTATACATAATATGCTGGGTCCTTTCTCACGGCCACTCGCCGTCCGTACCCGTAACCAGCCGGCACGATACCCGATTCACCAATGAGGTTCAAGGCTTTTGCAACAGCTTGCCAAGCGGCCGCTTTCAGCTATACTGAGTCACGGTCGCACCACGCTTGTCACGAGGCCACTATGCGGATCACCACCAAACTAACCCTGATCATCAGCTGTCTGCTGATCGTCCTGTTCATGACCCTGGCCTGGACCTCGTACCGGCATGATCAGGCGCTGGCCTTGCAGGAAACTGTAGACAAGGCCCGCACCATCGCACGCCAGATCGTAGAGATTCGCGAATATCTTTCATCGGTGGTCCGGGTTGAGCAGGTGGAGCAAAACACCGGTCTGACCCCCCAGGTGGCCGCCACCCGCATTGCCCTGCGCCTCACCCAAGACAGCCCCTATTACGTGCGCCAAGTGTCACTGCGTTACCGCAACCCCCAAAACCAGCCGGACGCCTATGAACGTGAGACGCTGCTGCAATTCAAAGGCTCACAGCTGAAAGAGCGTTTCCAGGTGGTGGGTGACGGCAGCAATAAGGCACTACGCTACCTCTTGCCGATGGTGGCCGATCAGTCGTGTCTTACCTGCCACGGCAGCTTCGAGCAAGCCCCGCGCTTTGTGCAGCAGCGATTCCCCAAGGGACATCCGTCGTACAATTATCAGGCCGGCGAACTGATCGGCGCGATTTCGGTATCAGTGCCACTCAGTACGCTGCAGCAGACCATCCTGAAGAATATGCGGCGTGAACTTCTGTTGGAGGGGGTGATCGTACTGCTGCTGGTAGTGGTTACCGGCTGGCTGATTCACCGCACGATCCTGTCGCCGGTGGCCAAGGTGGCGGAGGGAATCGAAACTGCGGCCAACAGCGGCAATTTCTCCAGCCCGATCGTGGCCGCTAACAACGATGAGATCGGCCGACTGGTGACCTCCTTCAACGAGCTGATGGCGGAACTGGAACGACGCACACGCCAACGACACGAGTCGGATGAACGCTACCGAAACTTCATTGAGATCGCCCAGTCGCCGATCGTCACCTTTCTGCCGGACGGCAAGATCGTGATCACCAACCAGAAGGCAGAAAAACTGTTTGGAATCAGCAAAGATGAACTATTGGGCCAAAGCATCTTTGACTTTTTCAGCGATCCGACGGCACTACGGGAGGGGATCAGCGACTACTTTCATGCCGGCAGCAGCGCCCTGATCGGAACCACCAGTCGACAGACGGTGCGGGATATCTGTGGCAGGCTGTTCGAGGTAGAGGTGGTGATTTCAGTCTCCCAGACTGATCAGGAAGCGATGTTCACCGCCATCCTGCGCACCGGCAAGGAGCCTCAATAAATCAGGATATACCCGTGAGACTCAGCAATGGCGCGTACTTCGTCACGATCGCTGATCCGATACTGCTTGCCCTCCAGGGTGAACAGGTAGCCGTCGCCATCCTGCTGCAATGAATCCAGCAGTGCCTCAAAGGTTGCCGTCTTAACCATCAACCCCTCCTGATGAGCATCTCTTACTGTCAGCAGTGATCAATCGCACCTGCCGTTCATGAAACCAGTAGTACCAAGCCCAGTTGAGCAGCACTACCACCCGGTTACGGAAACCGATCAGGTAGTACAGATGCAGCAGCAACCAGACCAGCCAGGCAACAAATCCGGAAAACGAGAGACCAAAGGCCATTGCCACGGCAGTGCTGCGGCCGATGGTCGCCATACTGCCTTTGTCGACATACTGAAACGGTGCCGTCGCAGCCGCCTGTTCACGTGCAATGATCGAGCGGGCGGCATAGCGGCCCTGCTGCATGGCAACCGGCGCCACCATCGGCAAGGGTTTGCCATGATGCAGCACGCAGGCCATGTCACCCACCAGATAGACGTCGTCATGCCCTGCCAGCGTGAGCCCGTCAGTCACGAAAACCCGTCCTCCTGGCCCCTTTTCCCCCGGCAGCAGATCAGCCAGCGGGGCAGCCTTGACCCCGGCTGACCAGAACAGGGTGCGGCTGGCGATGGTCTCGCCATCAGCCAGAACAACGCTGCCCGCGGTGGCATCCGCCACCAGGCTGTTACAGCGCACCTCAACCCCCATCTGCCGCAACCGTTTTTCAGCATACCGCCGCAAACGCTCCGGCATGGCCCCCAGCAGGGTCGGTGCCGCCTCAAGCAGGATCACCCGGCAGTCTGCAAGGTTAAGCGCAGGATAGTCCTTGCGGAAGACGTATCGAATCAGCTCGGCCAGGGCGCCGGCAAACTCAACGCCGGTGGGGCCGCCACCCACCACGATAAAGGTCAAGAGTTCCCTGCGAAGCTGCGGGTCCGCCTCCTGCACCGCAAGCTCAAAGGTAGTCAGAATAGCATTACGTAACCGCTCGGCGTCGGCAAGCCGCTTCAGATCGAAGGCATGGCACGCCACTGCGGCGTTGCCAAAGAAATTGGTCACACTGCCGCCAGCCAGGATCAGATAATCGTACCCCACCGCACCCTTGTCGGTCAGCACCCGTTTGCCGTCCAGATCAAGGCCCGTCACCTCACGCATCTGAAACTGTA
>DIKW01000061.1:18989-32854 GCA_002424705.1 Geobacter sp. UBA5608 | reverse complement strand
CCGGCCGTGGCCACCTGATACAGCAAGGGCTGAAAGAGGTGGTAGTTGTTGCGATCCAGCAGCAGCACCTCACAGTGACTTCCGGCCAGCTCCCGTGCGGCATGCATGCCACCAAACCCCATGCCGACGACCACCACCCGTTTGCGTCTCATGCGCTGTGGCTCGCTCATAGTAGTTTCCTAAGGAATTTACCAGTATAGGACTTGGTGACCTTGGCCACCTGCTCCGGCGTGCCGGCTGCCACGATCTGACCACCCCGGTCGCCACCTTCTGGCCCCAGATCGATGATCCAGTCACTGGTTTTGATCACATCCAGGTTATGCTCGATGATCACAATGGTATTGCCGGCATCCACCAGGCGGTGCAGCACATCCAGCAGTTTGGCGATATCGGCGAAATGCAGACCGGTGGTCGGCTCGTCCAGGATGTAGATCGTGCGCCCGGTGGCGCGGCGGGACAACTCCTTGGACAGCTTGACCCGCTGTGCCTCGCCACCGGACAGGGTGGTGGCCGATTGACCCAGGGTGATATAGCCCAGCCCCACCTCAACCAGGGTTTTGAGCTTGTTCTTGATGCGGGGGATCGCCCCCAGGAACTCCAGGGCCTGCTCCACCGTCATGTTGAGCAGATCAGCGATCGATTTGCCCTTGTAGTGCACCTCGAGAGTCTCGCGGTTGTAGCGGGCGCCGTGACAGACATCACAGGTCACAAAAACGTCCGGCAGGAAGTGCATCTCGATCTTTATGATACCGTCGCCGGAACAGGCCTCGCAACGGCCGCCCTTGACATTGAACGAGTAGCGCCCCGGCTTGTAGCCCCGCAGCTTCGATTCCGGCAGATTGGCAAACAGATCGCGGATGTCGCCAAACACCCCGGTATAGGTGGCCGGATTACTGCGGGGGGTGCGACCAATGGGCGACTGATCGATGTTGATCACCTTGTCGAGGTACTCGAGCCCACGGATTTCACGCACTGCCCCGGCCTTTTCACGGCTGCGATACAGTCGCTGTGACAGAACCTTGTGCAGGGTATCGATAACCAAGGTTGATTTGCCGGAACCGGAGACGCCAGTCACACAGGTCATCACACCCAACGGAATATCCACATCGATACCCTTCAGGTTGTTCTCTGCAGCGCCGATCACGGTGATATGCCGCTCCGGCTTACGCCGTTTCTTCGGCACCGGTATAACCAGTTCTCCGGACAGATAACGGCCGGTCAACGAGGTCGGATTGGCCATGATCTCCTGGGGCGTGCCCTGGGCCACTACCTCGCCGCCGTGGACACCGGCCCCTGGTCCCATATCCAGAACATGATCGGCGGCCAGGATGGTGTCCTCGTCATGCTCCACCACCAGCACGGTATTACCGATATCCCGCAGGTGCCGCAACGTGTCCAGCAACCGCTCGTTATCCCGCTGATGCAGGCCGATGGACGGCTCGTCCAGGATATACAACACCCCCACCAGGCTTGATCCGATCTGAGTGGCCAGCCTGATCCGCTGTCCCTCGCCGCCGGACAGGGTGCCGGAAGTACGGTCCAACGAGAGGTACTCCAGGCCGACATTCACCAGGAAACCAAGCCGTTCGCGAATCTCTTTCAGAATACGGCGAGCGATCTCCTGCTCCTTCTCGGACAGTACGAGGGCGTCAAAAAACGTCAGACAATCACGAATCGGCAGAGCGGTCACCTGCTGGATATTCTGTCCCCCCACCAGGATATGCAGCGCCTCTTTTTTGAGCCGCGCCCCGTGGCAGGTGGGGCAGGGCATCACGTTCATGTACTTTTCTAACTCTTCCCGAGTCGCATCTGAATCGGTCTCGCGGTAACGGCGCTCCAGGTTGTTGAGTACCCCCTCGAACTCCTTGTGGTAGGTGTGACGGCGGCCATGCTCCTCCCACCAGAACTCCACCTGCTCTCCGCGGGAACCGTGCAGGATCACCTGTTGGGCCTTGGGCGGCAGCTCCTTGAAGGGGGTGGTGATGTCGAATTTATAGGCCTTGGCCAGCGCCTCCAGGGTCAGGTGATACCAGCCCGAAAGCCGCTTTTCCCACGGCACGATGGCCCCCTCGCGGATCGAAAGATCGGGGTTGGGCACCACCAGTTCGGCATCAAAATACATGCGGGTACCGAGACCGGTGCAATCAGGGCAGGCGCCGTAGGGGTTATTGAAGGAAAACATGCGCGGCGCAATCTCGGGGTAGGAGATGCCGCAGTCGGTGCAGGCAAACTTTTCCGAGAAGGTCAGCCGTTCACCGTCTACGATCTGGGCCACCACCAGACCGTCGGCATGGCCCAGGGCTGTCTCCAGCGAGTCTGCCAGGCGACGCCCAATCCCCTCCTTGACCACCACCCGGTCAACCACAATCTCGATATCGTGTTTCTTCTTCTTGTCCAGCTCAATCTCATCGGACAGCTCCAGCGCCACGCCATCCACCACCACTCGGGTGAAGCCTTCCTTGCGCAGCTGCTGCAACTCCTTCTTATACTCGCCCTTGCGGCCGCGGATCATCGGGGCCAGCAGCTGCAGCTTGGTCCCCTCCGGCAAGGCCATGATCCTATCCACCATCTGGGAGACCGTCTGGGCGGTGATCGGCTTGCCACATTCATGGCAGTGGGGCTGGCCGATCCGGGCGAACAGCAGACGTAGGTAATCATAGATCTCGGTTACGGTGCCGACCGTAGAGCGCGGGTTGCGGGAGGTGGTCTTCTGCTCGATAGAGATGGCCGGCGATAACCCTTCGATCGACTCCACATCCGGCTTTTCCATCTGCTCCAGAAACTGTCGGGCATAGGCCGAGAGCGACTCGACGTAACGACGCTGACCTTCGGCGTAGATAGTATCGAAGGCCAGTGTCGACTTGCCGGAACCGGACAGACCGGTGATCACCACCAGCTTGTCGCGGGGGATGGTCACGTCGATACATTTCAGGTTATGCTCGCAGGCACCCTTTATGGTGATGAATTCATGGGACATATACTGTCAGCGCACCTTTCACAAGCAGCTCGCAGGAAATCACTTCTTCTGCAGACACCAGCCCTCTTTGTTGACCTGGGGGGTGCGGGCAATGGCCAGCGAATCGGGGGGGACATCCCGGGTAACGGTGGTGCCGGCTGCGATCAGTGCCCCGCTGCCGACGGTCACCGGGGCCACCAGCTGCACGTCGCTGCCCACAAAAACATTATCGCCGATCACGGTCTTGTGTTTGTTGACGCCGTCATAGTTGCAGGTGATGGTGCCGCAGCCCACATTCACCTCCTGGCCTAGCTCAGCGTCACCCAGATAGGTCAGGTGTGAGGCCTTGCTGCCCTTGCCCAGCACCGCCTTCTTGGTTTCAACAAAGTTGCCGATCTTGACCTGGTCGTGCAGCACGGTGCCGGGCCGCAAGTGGGCCATCGGCCCCACCGCCACGTCGTCATGCAACACCGCTTCAGTAAGCACACTACCGCTTTTGAGGTGGACGTTGGCACCCAAGGTGCAATCGCAGACCTGCACATTGCTCTCCAGCAGACAGCCCTTGCCAATGACCGTCTTCCCCCGCAACACACAGCCGGGCCAGATCTCGGTGTCGGCGCCGATCACCACACCGGCATCGATATACGTCTGCTGCGGATCGATCAGGGTCACACCGTCCTGCATAAGACGATCATTGATCCGTCGTCGCAGTATCTTGGCGGCATCGGCCAACTGCAGCCGGTCATTAACCCCCATGATCTCCTGGGCGTCATCCGCCACCACGGCAACGCACCCACGCTGTTCAGAGACGGCAATCGCCACCAGGTCGGTCAGATAATACTCGTTCTGGGCGTTGTCACTACCCAGGCTGCCGATGTGGGCCTTAAGAAAATCAAGCTCCATACAATAGATGCCGCTGTTCACCTCGCTGATGGCGGCCTCCTCAGGCGTGGCGTCCTTCTGCTCGACGATCCGTTGCACCCGGCCTGCGCTGTCCCGCACGATACGTCCATAGCCCAACGGGTCAGCCAACCTGGCGGTCAGCACCGTCACCGCCGCCTTAGACGCATGATGGGCTGCTACCAGACCCTGTAACGTGGCGCCGGTCAAGAGTGGGGTGTCGCCACACAGAATCAGCACCGTCGTGCCGCCTCCGCTAAGCGCCGGCAGCCCGCAGGCCACCGCGTGCCCGGTGCCCAGCTGCTCCTCCTGCAGGGCGATACGCAGCCCGGTCTCGTCGTTCAACCACTCCCGGACCTGTTCAGCCTGGTGTCCCACCACCACCACCAGCTCCTCGGCACCGGCCTCCCGGGCGGCGGCCAGGGGCCACCGCACCATCGGCCGACCGGCCACCTCATGCAGCACCTTGATCCGGTCTGATTTCATACGGGTCCCCTTACCGGCAGCCAGGATCAGGGCGGCGATCTTCGACATGGATCACTCCTAAAATTACGTAGTAACGTATAATTGTAATGATCAGCGTCGCCACCGTCAAGCAGACATGTTGCTGGAAATACTTTACAGACGCCCTTTTTCACCCTATAGTGCCCGCTGAAATTATTAGATTTTTCAGAGAGATTATGGGAATCGCCGAAGACCTGCTCATATTCGAAGCCCGACTGAAGGAGCTGATCACCAGCTACGAGCAATACTTCATCGGCCTGGAAAAACGCGAACCTCTCAAGCAGTTGGAGGAGGTGGAAAAACTGGCGCGCCGCTACGCCACCACCCCGATCACCAATACGATGTACAAGCATCGTTACAACAATCTGGTGGCTCGCCTGAGCAGCTACCGCCAGCATTGGAACCGGATTCTGCGTGAGATCGAGGAGGGCCGTTACTCCCGCGACCGCTTCCGGGCCAAGCTGCATGAGGGGCAACGCGCCAGCACGGCGGCAACGCCATCAAAACCACAACGTTCCCCCCAGGAGCAGGAGATCGAACGGATCTATACTGAATTACAGGAAGCATCCCGCCACTGTCATCTCACTGCCGCCATGAGCCGCGAGCAACTGGCCGCTACCCTAGAGAAGCAACGCCCGGTGCTGGCCCAAAAACTGGGATCCAGCGACATTCAGTTTCGGGTGGTGGTGGAAGACGGCAAACCCAAAATCAAGGCCGGCCTGAAACACAAACCGAGTAACGAGTAACTTCAGACTTACCCATGCCGTTGCCATCACGTCCTACCCAGTTCTACACTGACCATCCTCTGCACCAGCTCCTTGCCGGCGGCTTGTCACCCCTGGTACTGAGCGGCCTCTGCGGTAGCGCGCCGGCCCTGGTCATCGCAGAGCTCGCCCTCAGCACCAAACGGCAGCTGCTGGTGGTGACAACCAGCCAGTCCACCGCAGATGAGCTGACCCGGGAACTGTTGTTCTGCAAAACACCCCAGCTGGCCACATTCCCTGCCTGGGATGGGCTACCCTTCAGCGTAAGCTCACCACTTGCCGACATCAGCGCTGCCCGCCTTGAAACGCTCTTGCGGCTGCAGCAGGGCGGCCCAGCCGTGGTGGTAACCCCTCTGCCGGCGCTCATGCAACGGATTATACCCCGTTCGGTATTAGGCAACGTTGCCTGTGCCCTGTCCCCCGGCGACGAACTGGACCGCGACCTGTTCATGGCGCAACTGGTACGACTCGGTTACAACCCGACGCCGCTGGTTGAGGAGTGGGGCAGTTGTGCTGTGCGGGGCGGCATCATCGATCTGTACCCCCCCTCACAACCCCGCCCGGTGCGGATCGAACTGTTCGGTGACACCATTGAGACCCTGCGCAGCTTTGACCCCTTGAGCCAACGTTCGCTGGATCCATTGGAACGACTGACCCTACTGCCCTCACGGGAGCTGGTGCTGACCCCTGAAGTGCTGGCTGCATTTCTGCCACGGCTCAAGGCGCGGGCCGACGAGTTGGACCTGCCGGCCGACCGGCGGCGGCTGCTGGCGGACGAACTGCAAGGCAGCGTCTTCCCGGAGGGAGTAGAGTACCTGCAGCCCCTGTTTCATCCAGGCTTGGAGACCGTTTTCGACTATCTGGACGCTCCGCTGTTGGTGCTGGTCGATCCGGCGGGGTTTGAGCAATCCGGCCAGCAGCAAGCCAGCGATCTGTTGCTGGGCACCGAAAAGGCCCACAGCGACGGACGACTGTACCCGCAGCCCAGCGAACTCTACCTGACCCCGGATGAATTGGCCGGACTGCTGGCGCACCAGCAACGGATAGAGCTGCCACTGCTGGCAGTGAGCAACGATACCCCGGCAAACCAGGTGCTGCCCATCAGCTGCGAAAACAACAACGACCTCCGTATCAGTGTGGGCCGCGACCATGACCACGCCCTGCAGGGTGTGGCGGCACGCATCAAGGCATGGCAGGCGTCCGGTTGGCGTTGCATCATCGCCTGCCACCAACCATCCCAGGCCGAACGCCTACGCAGCCTGCTGGAGCCGTACGACATCCGTTTACCGGCCACGATTGCCGAAGGGCTGGAAGAGGCCTGGCAACTGGCCGCAGCCGAAGGTATCGGCCTGACCCTGGGCGACCTGTCCCGCGGCTGTCGCCTACCCGAACTCAAGCTGGCTCTGATCGCTGAGGAGGAACTGTTCGGCAAGCGGGTCCGCCGCAAGAGCGGCGTCAGCGCCCTGCGCAGCAAGCAGATCATGGCCTCGTTGGCAGAGTTGAAACCGGGCGATGCCATGGTGCATATCGACCACGGCATTGGCATCTACCGCGGCCTGCAGCATCTCAAAATGGGAGCCGTTGAGGGCGATTTCCTGCTGCTGGAATACGCCGGCAACGACAAGCTCTACCTGCCGATCGACCGGCTGGGACTTGTGCAACGCTATGTGGGTGGCGAGGGGTCCCAGCCCCACGCCGCCAAACTGGGCGGCACCGGCTGGGAGAAGACCCGCAGCAAGGCCAGGAAGGCGGTGGAAGAGCTGGCCGCCGAGCTGCTGGAGATCTACGCCAAACGTCAGGCATCGCAGGGCTTCGCCTTCTCGCCCCCTGATGAGCTGTTCCGCGAATTCGAGGCCACCTTTCCCTGGGAGGAAACCCCCGACCAGCTCACGGCCATCATGGACGTGCTGGCCGACATGCAGCACTCCCGCCCCATGGACCGCCTGGTATGCGGCGACGTGGGCTACGGCAAGACGGAAGTCGCCCTGCGCGGGGCCTTTAAAGCGGTGCTGGACGGCAAGCAGGTGGCGGTGCTGGTACCCACCACCATCCTGGCCCAGCAGCATTTCGAGACCTTCAGCGGCCGCCTCAAGGACCATCCGGTCACGGTGGAGATGCTCTCCCGCTTCCGCACGACAGCCGAACAGAAGCTAATCCTGGAGCGGGTCAAAAAAGGAGAGATCGACATCATCATCGGCACCCACCGCCTGCTGCAAAGGGACGTCAGCTTCAAGGACCTGGGGCTGTTGATCGTGGATGAGGAACAACGTTTCGGGGTCAAGGACAAGGACCGACTCAAACAGTACCGGGCCAGCGTGGACATCATGACCCTCACCGCCACGCCGATCCCCCGTACCCTGCATATGTCGATGATGGGTATCCGCGACCTGTCGATCATCGATACCCCGCCGGTTGACCGCCAGGCGATCCGCACCGTGGTGGCGCGGGACACCGATGAGCTGGTGCGCGAGGCTATCCTGCGCGAGCTGCAGCGAGATGGGCAGGTGTTCTTCGTCCACAATCGGGTGCAGAGTATCGGCCTGGTTGCGGAACGGCTGCGGCGGCTGGTACCCGAGGCCCGCATCGCCGTGGCCCACGGCCAGATGGAGGAAAAGGAGCTGGAAAAGGTGATGCTGGGCTTCATGCACGGCCAGACCAACCTGCTGCTTTGCACCACCATCATCGAATCCGGCCTGGACATCCCCCGGGCCAACACCATGATCGTCGACCGGGCCGATACCTACGGTCTGTCCCAGCTGTACCAGCTACGCGGGCGCATTGGCCGTTCCACGGTGCGTGGCGAGGCCTACCTGCTGATCCCCGGCCAATCGGCCATCAGTCAGGATGCCCGCGAACGACTCAAGATCATTCAGGAAATCACCGAGCTGGGCGCCGGCTTCCGGATCGCCACCCATGACCTGGAACTGCGCGGCGCCGGCGACCTGCTGGGGCCACGCCAGTCCGGAGCGGTGGCCGACATCGGCTTTGAGTACTACAACCAACTGCTGGAAGAAGCGATTGCCCAGCTGAAGGGGGAGACCCTCGAAGAGCGCTGCGAGCCAGAGATCAACCTGGCAATACCGGCCTTCATCCCGGAGAACTACGTGCCGGACACCAACCAGCGGCTGGTGCTGTACAAACGACTGGTCCAGGCCGAGTCCGACGACGAGGTGGCCGAGACTCTCAGCGAAATGACCGACCGCTACGGTCGCCCCCCCCAGCCGATCACCACCCTGGGCCAGATCATGCAGCTACGGATCAGCCTGAAACGGCTCAAGATCAACAAGATCGAATCAGACGGCAAGCGGCTGGCCTTCAGCTTCCATTCCGCCACGCCGGTCAATCCTGAGCTACTGATAGACCTGATTCGTCAGGAGCCCCGACGTTACCAGTTCACCCCCGACCACCGACTGCTGGTGACGTTGCCGGTCAATGCCGCCACGGCCGAAACCCTGGCTACCGCCCAGGAAGCGCTGCTCAGGCTGACCGCGTAGTCTGAGCAGCCATCGCCGACCCCTTCACCGATTGCACCTTGCAACCGATTGGCAGGCTATGGTATTTTTTCTAAGTTTCATCACTCAATTACCCGCATCCTAAAGGAGCCGTCGTGAACACTCGCACCATCGTCAAACTGATGATCACCGCCCTCGGCCTGTCCGCCCTGGTGGCCTGCCAGAACAAATCAACCTCGACAGACAGCACCACCGACAAGAAGGATGCCACCGTGCTGGCAACCGTCAATGGCAGCGCCATCACCAGCGTCGACTTCGACCGTGAAGTCAAGGCATTGCCTGAGTATATCCGCGGCATGGCCGACACCCCCCAGGGTAAAAAGGAGCTGATCGACACCCTGGTCATGCGGGAGCTGATCCTGCAACAGGCCGCAAAAGAGGGTCTGGACAAGGGCAAAGAGATCGACGAGAAGCTGGCAGAACTGAAAAAGCGGATCGTGGTTGACACCTATCTCAAGAAGAAGGTCGAGACTGATGCCAAGATCAGCGATGAGGAACTGAAGAAGTTTTACGATCAGAACCTCGATAAATTCAAATCAGGTGAGCAGGTCAAGGCCAGCCACATCCTGGTTAAAGGTGAGCAGGAGGCCAAAGATATCCTGGCCCAGCTGAAGGGTGGCGCCGTATTCGAAGAGTTGGCCAAGGCAAAATCGGTGGACACCTCCGCCAGCAAAGGTGGCGACCTGGGCTGGTTCGGCAAGGGCAACATGGTACCGGCTTTCGAAAAGGCCGCATTCAGCCTGAAAGAAGGCGAGCTGTCCGGCATCGTCAAGAGCGAGTTCGGCTTCCACATCATCAAACTGACCGGCAAGCGTCCTGCCGGCACCCGCAGCTTTGACGAGGCCAAAGAGCAGATCAAGGCAGCCCTGATGCCGTCAAAGCAACAGCAGATCTTCATGCAATTGAAGGAAGACCTGAAAAAAGGCGCCAAGATCGAGCTGAAAGAAGCCGCTCCGGCTGACGCCCAACAGACACCGGCTGCCCCGGCGAACCCAGAGAAGAAGTAACCGAGGCCATCTGCATGACCATGTCGTCCCACTACCGACGTTTACTGCCGCTGACCCTCACGTTGGCCCTGCTGCTGGCCGGGTGTGCCTCCACACCCGAGCCGGTGGCCGAGCCGCTCAAACCGGCTGTTACCATCCTGCCCCAGGCGGCTCTGCCGCCGTTGCCAGCCGGCGCAGTGCGGATCAACGGCATTGCCGCCATCGTTAATGACGAAGTAATCACCATACGGGAAGTTGTCCGCGAGGCGCTGCCGGTAATCGCCGAGAACCAGAGAAATGGTCTGGTGGATGACAAGGCCCGCAGCGACCTGCGCAAGATGGTGCTGGAACGCCTGATTGAAAAGAAACTGACTGACCAGAAGGTAAAGGAACTGGGCATCAGGATCGGTGATGACGAGATCCGTCAGGCCATCGACGACGTCAAGCGCCAGAACAACAACATGAGCCAGCAGCAGCTGGTAGATGCGCTGAAAAAACAGGGATACAGCCTTGTGCAGTACGAGACCCAGATCCGCGAACAGCTGGAACGACTGCGGCTGGTGAGTATGGAAGTTCGCTCCAAGGTCTATGTCAGCCCAAAGGAGGCTGAAGAATACTACGCCGCCAACCTGTCCAAATATGCTGAAGATGAGCAGTTCCGGGCCCGCCACATCTTCATCAAGGTTGATGAAAAGGGACCGGCCGAAGAGCTGCAAAAGGCGATGATACGGGCCCTTGATATCCTGCACGAGGCCCGCAACGGCAAGGATTTTGCCGAACTGGCCCGCCAGCACTCTGATGATCCGGCCGCCAAGAAAGACGGCGGCGACCTGGGCAGCTTCAAACGCGGCGAGATGCTGGCCGACCTGGAGCAGGCCCTGCTGCCGCTGAAACCGGGCGAGGTGGGGGAACTGGTCAAGACCCCTTCTGGTCTGCATATCGTCAAACTGGAAGGACGCGACAGCGGCAAGGTCAAGCCGTTTGAACAGGTTAAGGCCGAGATCGAGGACCAGCTCTACCGCACCCGCCAGGATGAGCGCTTCAGCCAGTGGCTGAAGGAGCTACGAGCCAAGGCCAGCATCGAGATCAAGGATAGCAATGGGCTGATCTAAGCCCTAGCCTCTTCCCGATACAGAACGCCCCTGCAACCGATGATGGTTGCAGGGGCGTTCTGCTTCAGAAGCAGGGACTGTTAGTCAGACCCGGATGCGCAGATATTTGAAAAATTCGTCCTGGGTGAGTTGCTTCTTGCTGACCAGGTGGGCAATCTCGCGACTCATGGCCAGTTTTTCTCCCTCTTTCAGCTCACCCTTCAGCAGCACGAAGAACGGCATATTCTGACTGTAGGGAAACAGGCGAAACTTGTCCATCAGTTCGAAGGCCGACATATCGGGCAGCATAACGTTGCTGAAGGCCAGATACTTGGGATGCAGAGAGGTTAGCGCCAGGGCTTCTTTGCCGGTGTAGGCCTTGACCACCTCAAAGCCGACCTCCTCAACCGCCTTGGACAACTTTTCCTCACCAGTACGCGAAACCACCAAGGCCTGCAGGTCCCAGGTCTCAACCTCATCGGTCAGACCATAAACAGCCAGCCGGTCCAGCAGGTACTGCTCATCCACCGGCGCCACAAAGAAGCCGGCCACCGGGAACACACCGCCGACCTTGCCTTTTTCACTCAAAAAGACCGGCAGTACCGGAATATTGCGGGTAGCCGGATTAGCCTTAATCTGCAGCAGAATGCCCCAGCCATCGACCGAATGCGGGGAGATATCCAGCACCACCCCCAGCGGTCGTCCATCAGCAAGCTGCTCAAGCAACCCAAGCTTGGGCTGATACCCGGCAGCCTCAAGATAGCTGCTGAGAATAGCTTCGCGCCCTTCTCCGGGACGAACCCCCAGAATCCAGAGCGCCGGCCTGCCTGACGCAGCTGCGCCACTCATCGCCGCACCGTCATCCGTTTCTGCATACGTCCCCCCATGGCGGCCATCTGATGCTTCTGCAGCTGCCCCAACGACTCCAGATGGAACTGGTACCAGGGATCGCCAAAACTACGCATCTTCATCTTGCGTCCATTGGTGAGGTGATCCAGGTTTTCGGCGATATGCGGATCGCTAGGCAGTTTTTTGAGCCCCCGCTGCAGCACATCCCTGGCCTTGGCCGTATCGTTGCACTCTTCCGCAAGACAGTAGGCGTACAGGTTCCAAAGCAGCGACTCCTTGCCGTTCCACTGCACCGCCTTCTCAAAGGTCTTTTCCATCTTGTCCCGCTTCTGACGCTTCAGGTAGCAGATGGCAAGCATCCCCATGGCGATCCAGTTTTTGAAGAATGCCTGCTCAAGGTGGGGAAAGGCGTTGGAAAAATCACGCTTGATGTAGTAGGCCATGCCAATTTGAGAATTGATCTGCTGACTGACATACAGTTGCCAGGGACCATAGCGCAGGGCATCCTTCATGCTGCGGATCGCCTTCTCAAAACGCTGCGCCTGCAGGTCCTTGCCAGCCAGCTCCAGAGCAGCCATCACTTTTTTCATGATGATTCGGGAGGCAACGACAAACACGGCGGTAAATACCACCATGCCAACCATCAACGAAATCCACCAGCTCAGCTGGAAACCGAGCAGTAGTACCAGCAACACCGTCACTCCAGCGGCAACAGACAGAAGTATCGAATACATAGAAATACAATCCCTTCGGATTAAAGTTAGTGGCGTCTTAGGCCCTGATCCTGCTCTCTGTACCTTTTCGTGCAATGATCAGCCGCTTGCCGGGGGCCAGTGCCATCTTGCCCTTCAGGTTGTTCCAGGAAGCCAGGAGGGTGGCGGAAACCTTGAAACGACGTGCCAGGGCGGTCAGCGTATCCCCTTTACGCACCGTGTAATAACGGATTTCGGGCTGCTTCTGCGCCTGCTTGCCCTCGATGGCAAAATCCACCGACTGACGGACCGGAACAATCAGCGTCTTGCCAGCCACCCGCTCCCTACGCCCCAGGCCATTCAACTCGGCCAATTCTCCGGAGCTGATATTGAAACGGCGTGCCACACTCTGTTGGCTATCCGTACGGCTGGCAGTATAGCGGGTGTAAAGGGCCTTTTCACTGTAACGTTCCTGCTCGGGAATCTTGGCGTATTCCGCTTCGAAGCGAGCCTTGGTACCTTTGGGGATACGCAGCTCGAAATTCGGGTAATTAGGCGGGGTGGTCCAGTGGCGCAGCGCCGGATTCAACTCACGGATGCTCTGATAGGTAGTACCGGTCAAACGGGCCACCAAATCAAGATCGGTTCGTCCAGGCAGCGTCACCGCGTCGTGCTCGACCTGAGGAATTGTCACGATTTCATCAAAACCGTAGCGGGCCGGATCTTTGGCCACGATGGCGGCGGCAAGCAGCTTGGGAACGTAGTCCTTAGTCTCACGTTTGAGATACGACCCCTTGGAAAGTTCCCAGAAGTCACTGGTATCGTATTTGTCAATGGCACGGAATATCTTGTTTTCGCCGGCATTATAACCGGCAGTGGCCAAATACCAGTCACCGTTAAACATGGCGGACAGGTCCTTCAGATACATGGCGGCTGCCATGGTAGCCTTGACCGGGTCCCTGCGCTCGTCGATCCACTGGTCGATCCGTAGCGAATAACGTCGACCGGTGGCGGGCATGAACTGCCACGGACCAACGGCGCTGGCCACTGAACGGGCATGCAGAACGAAACCGCTCTCGATCATGGCCACATAGACCAAATCTTCCGGCAGACCTTCCTTGCGCAGCACCTCTTTCATCATCGGCAGGTAACGGGTTGAACGGCTGAGCCAGCGGGCAAAGGAGGGCTTTGAACGCCCCTGAAACTGTTTGATGAAGTATTCAACCTGGCTGTTAAGCGTCAACGGCAGGTCAGAGGTCGGCAGATCATCGGGCAAGCGCAATTCAGATAGCAGGTCCGTCTCTGTGTCCTGCAACTCATCAAGGGTGAAAAGAGGTGGTGCCGACAGGCCCCCGGTCAACTCTTCAAGGCCCGCACCAGGTGAATCTGCACGCAGGGACGCAATGGGGCTGCCCCCGGTACTGTGGGGTTGCATCAGTTCGTGCAGCAGTTTTTGTGCAGGATCTGCGGCGCCCTGGGCGGGTAACGCACACGCCAGCAGTATGCCGCAAACGACAAGCAGACAAGATTGTATCACGAGCCGGTACCCTCAACCATTACATTGCAAAAGATGCGGCATTATAGTCGCTTGACCACAGAATGTCAAACTGC
>DIKW01000061.1:2571-18940 GCA_002424705.1 Geobacter sp. UBA5608 | reverse complement strand
GACACGCCAATCAGGAAGCGAGCTTACCCTTTTCCTTCTGAATCGCCTCGCGGCCGGCCTCTATGGCCGAAGCCAGGATCGACTTCTTCTCACGGATCGCCTCTTGCCCCTCTTCAAAGGCATTTACAATCTTAGCCTGTGCATCCTTGGTGTACTCTTTGATTTTCTCAACGGCATCATCGGCCAAGTCTGCAATCTGCTCCCTGGTCTCACGTCCACTCTTGGGTGCGTACAACAGCGCCAATCCTGCGCCCAGGGCCGCACCGGCCAAGAATGAAACCACCACCGTACCAGCTGCTACGCCATTGTCATTGTGGGCCATTGGTCAAGCTCCTTTCATCTTACGATTGATATAACGGTCCAGCAGGAATTTACCGGCCACCTTTGCACCGGTTACCCAGGCGCCGGCCTGACCGAACATGCCGGTAACCAGGCCCATGGAGCGATTGATGGTGGTCATCTGATCGCCCGTTTCACCCAGTGCTGACATAAATTTCTGCACGTCAGCGGTATGTTCAGCCAATCCTCTACTCACCGTCTTCAGCTCCGCCAACACTTCGTTCAACTCACTGATAGTAGGCTTGAGTTCGTTGGTCAGCAAATCCGCCAAGGCGGTCACCGATTCGGCGGTACGCTTTACCGACAGAATGGTCGGTATCAGAAACAGTACCAACACCACCAGGGCAAGGGCGGCAATCAGTGCTGCGAGTGCTCCGAGGGTCATTACAACACTCCTTTCGTTGCAAATCACATGACATCAGGTATTAGTATAGCCGATGCTGACAGTTGTGCAAGCAAATCAATCGGGCACCAGCCCAAAGCCTGCATCAATGATGCGCAGCCCCCCTGTTAGCGTACAAAACACAAGGATGCGGCCCCCTGCTCGGCCAGACAGCCGCTACGCAGGCTGCAGTCCTCAGCCATGTTGATCAGACGCTTGGCCCAGGCCAGACTGCAGGGCGGCATGCCGGCAATCCGCTCGGCAACGGCGACCGCCTCATCCCAATATCGGTCAGCGGGTACTACCCGGTCCACCAACCCCATCTGCAATGCCTCGGCAGCGCTGTAACTGTCGCAGGTCGCAAAAATCTCGCGGGCGCGATTCTTACCCACCAGCCGCGGCAGCTTCTGGGTGCCGCAAAAGCCGGTGATAATCCCCAGCCGCGCCCCAGGATGGGCAATCAACAACCTGTCACTGGCGATGCGGATATCACAGGCCAAGGCCAGGTCACAGCCGCCCCCCATGGTGATACCGTTCAGAGCGCCGATAATCGGCTTGGCGACACGCTCCATCTGGTCGAATAACGACTGGCCCAACTCGGCGAACTGCAGCGCATCCTGAGGGGTAAAGGGACGCATCTGGCCGATATCGGCCCCCACCGCGAAGGATTCGCCAGGCCAGCCGGACAGCAGTATGCAACCCACACGGCCATCCTCATCCAGCTGGGAAAAAGCCCGTTTCAGTTCGCGGATGGTGGTTACCGACAACTTATTGAAACGGGCCCCGCTATCCAGGATCAGGTAGCCAACCCGGTTACGCACCTCGATACGCAGCTTCTTGTACGGCATCAGATTCCGAGCTCCTTGTTGAGTGCCAACCTACATCTCGATGCCGGTCCGAGCGGGGACCCCGGCCCTGTAATAATGTTTGATCTCACGCATCTCGGTCACCAGGTCGGCCGCCTCCACCACTTGTGGGTGGGCATTGCGTCCGGTAAGCACCAGCTCCATCTCGACAGGCCGCAGGGCGATCAGCTCCAGCACCTGCTCCAGATCCACCAGACCAAATCCCAACGCTCCGTTCAGCTCGTCCAGCACCACCAGATCATACGCGCCGGAGGTGACGATCTCACGGGCCTGCACCAATGCGGCCTGCGCTGCGGCACGGTCGGCACTGATATCGCTGGTATTGACCCAGCCGGGCTGGCCGGTCTGGATGATAGTGAACAGCGGCGCCAGTTTTTCAGCCGCCAACTGCTCCCCGTAGGGACCACCACCCTTGATGAACTGAAAAAAACAGACCTTGAGTCCGCGGCCAACGGCACGCAGGCACAACCCCAAAGCAGCCGTGGTCTTACCCTTGCCGTTACCGGTATAAATCTGCACACAGCCTCGATCAAGCGGCATCGGTCAATCTCCCGTAAACTGCGGTTCCCGCTTTTCCAGAAAGGCGCCCATACCCTCTTTCTGATCGCGGGAGGCAAAACAGAGCGCAAAGGCATCCCGTTCCAGCAGGCAGGCTGCCTTAAGATCAATATCATACCCGGCGTCCACCACCTCGCCGCCTACACGTAACGCAAGCGGAGAACGGGTGCAGACGCGCTGCAAGAGGGCCATGGCCGCTTGTTCGAGCTCAGCCGCCCCGTAGAGCCGGTTGACCAACCGGACCCGCAACGCCTCCTCGGCACTCATCAGCTCGCCAGTGAACAGAAGCTGCTTGGCCACCGAACGGCCAACCAGCCTGGTGAGGCGCTGAGTACCACCAAAGGCCGGCAAGCGGCCCAGGCTGATCTCCGGGAAACCAAAGCGGGCCGAATGGTCGGCGACAACAAAAGAACAGGCCAGGGCCAGTTCCAGCCCCAGGCCGCTCACCTCGCCGGACAGAGCCGCCACAACCGGCTTGCCCAATCCCTCCAGGGCAAACAATGCTTCTTGACCAAACGCTGACAGACGGGCGGCATCGGGCGATGTCAACTGACCGTCAGCAACCACCTGACAGAACTGGACGCCCTGACCGCAGACCAGCACCCCCCGCACCCCTTCCTTGGCGGCTAGCTGGTCGAGCTGTTTACGAAGCGCCCCGAGCAGGTCACGACGTGACAGCTGTGGGCCACCGGGTATCCGCAACCGCGCGACCGGCCCTTCGAGCTCTATTCGACAAATTTTTTCAGACATACACGAGAGATCCCTTCGAGGTTTGCAGCAGGCAGAAAGTATACACACCCCGGTCCGGCAGGGTCAAGGACGCTGTGTCAACCCTTGCCAGCGATTGGTTTCAGGGTATACTGCAGATCACGCAGGCACCATATTCCGGGGGGCAGCATGCAACTCACCCGCTCCATCCAGCGCAGTCGAAACGCCCACACCTGCACGGCTCTGGCCAATGCACAGTGGCTCGAATCCCATATGTCTCCTTACTTTTTCCAGGCCATGGCCGATGAGCCGGAGGCGCTGACAACCCTGGCCAGGGGACTCGATACCCTGCAGCGCAACAGCCGCCTGGTGCTGTGCGACCGGGAACAAACCTTGATCCTGGCCTGCGTAGACCAGCCTGGCTCACTGTACGAAGCGCTGCGCCGGATCCCGGTTGAGCAGATATCCTATGCCATGTTCTCCCACTCCAACGGTGCCATGCCCGGCATGACGGAAGAGTTGGAGGTACAACGCTTCGAATTCGACCGGCGCCCTCACAGCGCTATCGACCCACAGCGCAAGACAGAACTACCCTCCAAATTGCAGCGGCTCATCCTGCGCGAGTTACGCACCATCGCGCCTGCCCTTGACCGGCAGCGCAGCCTGCGCCTGTTGAGCCTGCTCTGGCAGAACAACCCGACCAGCACCGCTCTGTCGCCCCCCAGCCGCACAGCCTGGCTGCTCTGGTTATTCAGTCAGAGCAACGCCAGCGGCGGCCTATTTCTGGACCTGCGAGAGGTTGAACGGGATGGTCAACAGGAAACACGATTGCTGTTTGCTGTGGGCAATCCGCCCCAGGAAGAGTTCCTGCTGCAGGTGGTGGAGGTCTTCAACCGGCTAGATATCGGCATCCGCCGTGCCTACTGTCAGACCATCTCCAACGGTACACACCCCTATTTCCTGGGGACCTTCTACCTGCAGCACCGCAGTGGCCAGTCGCTCACCGCTGACTCATCGTTGGCAAGCCGCATGGAACAGGAGTTATGCAACACACAGATCCTGGCCAACACCGGCTACAGCTACCGGGAATGGGTGACCACGAGGGTATTGCCGGGGGATGACGCCGCTCTGGTCAACGCCTTCGTGGCGTTCTGCCATACGAACCTGGCCCATAGCAATCCTGATCGCTTCGGCCTGGAGGATGTGCAGAGCGCCTTCTTCAGTCACCCGGAGATGGCGCTGCAGCTAACTCGCCTGTTCAGGCTGCGCTTTGACCCGGATCTAACCGACCGCCAGCAGTACCAGCAGGCCCTGGCCGAGGCAACCCGAACGGTACAGGACTACAACACCGGCCACCGCTGGCTGGATGAGATCCGACGCACGATCTACCGCTGTTGCCTGCTGCTGATCAGTCACACCCTCAAGACCAACTTCTTCGTCGTGGAAAAGCAGGCCCTGGCCTTCCGGCTCGACCCGGCCTATCTGCAGGAGCTGGGAAACGCATTTACCGCCGACCTGCCGGAAGCGCTGCCATTCCGGGTGACCTTCTTCTTCAGCCGCTACGGGCACGGCTACCACATCGGTTTTTCTGACATCGCCCGTGGTGGTTGGCGCACCGTGATCGCCCGTAGCCAGGATGATGTGGTTACCGCCGCCAGCAGCCTGCTGCGGGAGGTGTATGTGCTGGCCCATACCCAGCACCTCAAGAACAAGGACATCTATGAAGGCGGTTCAAAACTGACACTGGTGCTGGACGCCAGTGATCTCGATCCTGCGGCCCACGATGCCGAGACCTGCCGCCTGTATAAGCTGCAATACAGCATCGCCAATGCCTTTCTGGACATCTTCATCACCAGCGACGGCCGGGCCCGCCACCCGCGTGTGGTGGACTACTACGGCGACGATGAGCCGATCGAGCTGGGTCCCGACGAGAACATGCACGACAGCTTGATCGAGGCCCTGGCGGAACTGTCGCGACGCCGCGGCTACCTACTGGGAGTGGGGATCATCTCCAGCAAGCGGTTCGGCATCAACCACAAGCAGTACGGTGTGACCTCAACCGGCGTAATGACCTTTGCTGACGTGGTGATGGCAGCCCAAGGGGTTGATATCCGCCGCGACCCGTTCAGCGTCAAACTGACCGGCGGGCCGGGCGGCGATGTGGCCGGCAACTGTCTGCGGCTGATTCTGGAGCGCTGCCCACTGGCGCGGCTGACCTTGATCCTTGACGGCGCCGCCGCCGCCTACGACCCGGCCGGACTTGATCGCGAAGAACTGCAGCGGATCACCCTACGGCATGATCTGGATCACTTTGATCCTGCCCGGCTCACCCCCGGCGGCCTGATGCTCTTCCGCAGCGGCCAGCGCAGGGATGGCCTACAGAACCTGCACCGGCGGCTGGAGCGTCTGTCAGACGGCAGGCTGCAAGAACGATGGATTCCACTGGATGACTTCCACCGTGAGTATGCCGCGCTGGTGTTCCGCGTGGCGACAGACCTGTTCATCCCGGCTGGCGGTCGACCGGAGACCATCGACGATCAGAACTGGAAGGACTTTCTACTGCCGGACGGCAGCCCCTCAGCGCCAGTCATCGTAGAGGGTGCCAACTCCTTCATCACACCCCTGGCCAGGCTTGAGCTGCAAAAGGCCGGCTGCGTGATCATGCGTGACGCCTCAGCCAACAAATGCGGTGTGATCTCCTCCTCCTACGAGATCATCGCCAACCTGTTGCTGACCGAACAGGAGTTCCAGACCGTCAAAGAGCGCTATGTGGGCGATGTTTTGACCATCCTTGAAAAGCGGGCCAGAGACGAGGCGCGCCTGATTCTACAACGCTGGCAGGAGTCGGGAGGCAACCTGCCGTACACCGAGCTTTCCAATCAGATCAGCCAGAACATTAACAGCTATTACAGCCGCCTGTTCCAGTTCTTCAGCCAGCGCCCTCAACTCTGCCTGCAGCGCCCCTTTCGGCAAGCCTTGCTGCGCCACCTGCCAGCCCTGCTACGCGAAGACCCTACCTTCCGGCGCAGGATCAACCGGCTGCCCCCCAAGTACCAGGCAGCCATCCTGGCGGCAGAGATCGGCTCCTCACTGGTCTACACCGGCAATCGCGACGCCGATTTCGAACAGATGGTACGCCGCCACCTGCAGCGGCTAGACTCGGTCTGACACGTAGTTTTTACTTTTGCTGACACACCGACCTGTGGTAGAGAGAATACAGAAACTGCCTGTAAAGAGGAGGTCCATCATGTCCCGTTCCAATGACAACGCCACCACCGCCATCCTGGCCTTTGCCTCCGGCGCCCTGTTGGGCGCAGTCGCCGCCCTGCTGCTGGCACCGGCCCCGGGGAACGAGACCCGCCGTAAGCTGGCCGGGCTCCAGGATGACGCCACCGGGCGGATCAGACAGTACGCCAAGGAGGCCCGTTTCAAGATGGGCCCCAAGGGAAAGAACGAAGACCTGCAGTACGATGGCGGCGACGCCTGGATCTAGTCATTGATCCGGTCTGCGGCCCAAACGATAAAGGCCCCGACTCCTGCTGGAGTCGGGGCCTTTTGCTTTTCACCATCCACTATGGCTCTTACTCGAACACGGCCTCGATACGGCGGTTCAGGGCACGCCCGGCAGCGGTGGCGTTGTCTGCCACCGGGTTGGCCTCACCGAAACCTTTAGCGCTCAGGCGGTTCGCATCAACCTTGAAATTCTTGATAATGTAATCGCGCACCGCATTGGCACGACGCTGGGACAACTGCTGGTTAAGCCGGTCATTACCCACGTTGTCGGTATAACCTTCGATGGTCCCCTTGATGGTCTTGTCCTGATTGAGAGCATCGCCAACCGCCTTCAGCTCCTCATAGTACTGCTGCTTAATGACTGATTTGCCGGTATCAAACTGAACCTTCAGGGCGACGCGAGTCGCAACGGGAGCGGCCTTCTGGGTAGTGGATTCCACCACCTTGGGAGCACAACCGTCCTGATCCACCTTGACGCCTTTGGGGGTACCGGGGCACTTGTCCAGATAGTCATACACGCCGTCACCGTCTGAATCCAGCGGACAACCCTTGGCATCAACCTTCACGCCCAGCGGTGTGCCGGGGCAGTTGTCCAGGTAGTCATACACGCCGTCCTTGTCGCTATCCAGCGGGCACCCCTTGGCATCAACCTTCACGCCAACCGGCGTGCCGGGGCAGTTGTCCAGGTAGTCGTACACGCCGTCCTTGTCACTATCCAGCGGACAGCCGTCGGCGCTCACCCTGACACCCTTGGGGGTGCCTGGGCAGTTGTCACGCTCATCAATCACGCCATCGCCATCGCTGTCCACCGGGGCTGGCGCCAGTACAACCGGTGCAACCTCAACCGGCTTGGGGGCAGGCTTGGGTGCGCCAACAGCAATATGCAGGCCCAGTGTGTACTCAACGTTGGTGTAAGTTTCGTCGTTCATACTGTAGTTCAGACCACGCACATCGCCACGCAGGGCAACATTATCGGTCATGAACCACTTCAAGCCGCCACCGTAATTGAAGATCGCCTTAGCCTTGCTATCATTAAAGTTAAACCCACCAAAGCCAGCTGCCAGATAGGGCACCAAATTGCTCTTGGGCATGAAGTTATAGAGCAGATCGCCGCCGTAGCGAATCATTTCCTGATTATCGCCAATACCAGAATTTTTTTTGCCTTCGGTATTCACATAATCAATAATCCCTTCCAGAGCCCAGTTGTCTGTAAGGTTGTAACCTAGGCGGAAACCGTATGCCGGTGCGGTTTCCAGCTCTTGATCTCCTTGGAAGGTATACCCCCCGACATAAGGTGCAAAGGTGATGGTCTCAGCCCTGTTCTCCGCCAATACAACGCCGGCCTGCAGCAGCACGGCGCAGGCGGCAATCCCTGCCATTTTTTTCATCATACTCGTATCCTCCTTTTCTCAAATATGTCCCGAAGACAACCTGATCGGCCCTCAAGACAACCCGCAACATTTTAGTTGTAACACGCATTTTTCGCATGTCAATCCGGCAGCCCCTTGCAAAGCAGGTATGGCACAGGTACTATGGGGCGACTAATTTTAATCAGCCAGGAGAGACACACCCATGTTTTTCATCGCTCACCGCGGCCGCCGGATACGCGGCAAAGAGGTCTTCCGCCGCATGGTGCGGGAGACCGCACTCTCGGTCAACGACCTGATCTATCCGATGTTTTCCGCCTTCGGCAGCGGCATCCGCAAAGAGGTCTCCTCCATGCCAGGCATCTACCAGCAGTCCATCGAGCATATCGTGGCCGAAGCCAAAGAGGTTCATGGCCTGGGGATTCCAGCCGTGATCCTATTCGGCATCCCCGAGACCAAGGATGCAGTGGGCAGCGACGCCTATGCCGAACATGGCATCATCCAGGAGACCATTCGCGCCATAAAAAAAGAGGTGCCGGGGCTGGCGGTGATCACCGACGTTTGCCTGTGCGAATACACCGATCACGGCCACTGCGGCATCATTAAGGATGGCGACGTGGACAATGATGCCACAGTGGAGCTGCTGGCACGTGAAGCCCTGTCGCACGCGGAAGCCGGGGCCGACATGGTGGCGCCCTCCGACATGATGGACGGCCGGGTGGGGGCCATCCGGCAGATCCTGGATGACAACGGCTTCAGCCATATTCCGGTGATGAGCTATGCCGTCAAATACGCCTCCGGCTACTACGGGCCGTTCCGCGAGGCGGCCGAATCAACCCCCCAGTTCGGCGATCGCCGCTCCTACCAGATGGACCCGGCCAACCGCCTGGAGGCGCTACGGGAGGCCCAGGCCGACATCGAGGAGGGGGCCGATATCATCATGGTCAAACCGGGTCTGCCCTACCTGGACATTGTCCGCGACCTGCGCAATGAATATGCCCTGCCGCTGGCGGTCTACAACGTCTCCGGCGAATACAGCATGATCAAGGCGGCAGCAGCCAATGACTGGATCGATGAAGAGCGGGTAGTGATGGAAACCATGCTGGGCTTCAAACGGGCCGGCGCCGACCTGATCATCACCTATCACGCCAAAGATGTGGCCCGCTGGCTGCAACAGTAACGGCTTTCAAGCATGTTTAACGCAGACGAGGCGGTCTCCCTATGGGCGACCGCCTCGTCTGTATCCGGCAAGCTGCAGGCTCTCAAGTTATTCGTTCAAACGTTTTTCCCTTTCCTGCTTCTGCTTACGGATGGTTCCTTCTTCGCCCCCCAGCTTGGGCGGCTCTCGCTCCGGCAGTTTAAGTGAGAGATTGGGAACCGGCAGTTTTTTGTCTGCCTTGGGCGGAGGGGGCGCTGTCTGCGTAGCCGCTGGCGCCGCTGCCGGCACAGGGGCAACGGCCGCAGCAGCAACCGGCCGCATCTTCTTTATCCGCTTTTTACGGGGCGGGAAGGTCTTCTTCAGGTTCAGCTCGTCATTGCTGAAACTGGTGATTGAATCCCGATTAACCAGCACCACTACCTTGCCTTTTTCACGCCAGACTTTTTTTGCATTGATCCAACTGCCGTCCTTGAGATAGACCCGTGCGGCCGAGGCGGTCGCCGCCCAGCAGACCACCAGCACAAGTGCCAAACCTAGCTTCTTCATGCCGAACCTCCCTGCGTGGTTGAAGTAAACGCACAGTATGCTACCCCCAGTGAACGCAAACGGCAAGCGCGTTGTCACAAGGTCATGCAGTGTCCCAGTTGTCAGACCCAAGCGACGGCTGTCAATTATTCAAGCCGATAGGCATGCAGCTGTTTGCCGCGTGCCACCACCAACGTCTGGCCGTCCGGGGTCATTGCCACCAGATCGCCTCCCTTTTCCAGACGATAGCGACGCAGCTCCCGTCCCTGCATACCATCCCAGGCGATCAGCATCTTTGCGGCGCCGCTCACGATCCGCTGCCCGTTGGCGCTAACCGCCAGATGAATCACCTCATCAGCATGCCCCCGCAGGATCTGGTGCTGGGTAGCCCTCTGCAGATCCCAGATCAGCACCAGCTTATCCTCGCTGGCCGAGGCCAGATACCTGCTGTCGCCAACAAAAGCCAACGACCTGACATCGCCACTGTGACCGGACAAACTCTTCAACTGGCGGCCGTTGACGGCATCCCACACCACAATCTGCCTGCCCTGGCCGGCAGTTGCCAGCAACCGCCCATCAGGACTGATGGCTACCGCCAGTACGTCGTCAGTGTTCTTGATCGCCCGCAAACGGTTGGTCTTGACCTCCCACAGCCAGGATTCGCTCCCCTTCGAGCCGATCGCCACCAAGCGTCCCGAGCGGGCCATATGCAGATCGCTGGGCACATCTTTCAGCTCGATCGCGGCGAGCTGTTGCCGTCGCCCCAGATCCCACAGCACGACTCGCTTATCCTTACCGGCCGAGACCAGCTGACGCCCGTCGCCGCTGAATTCCAGGGCCACCACCGCCCCCTTCAGATGACCAGGCAGGGTTTCCGTCTGCAGGCCCTTTGCCAGATCCCAGATTACAATCTGGCCATCATCGTCGCCGGTAGCGAGCTGGCTGTTATCGGGGGAGACGGCCAGGCTACGCAGATTCTCCCGCTGCGCAGGGAAAACCGTAAGCGGCGTCAGACCACTGATTGCCGCCTGGGCCAGGCGTTCGGCCTCCTGCTTACGCTCCTTCTCCAGGGCCTCAAGCCGTTCCTCTTCACGTTCGCGCGCCTCTTTTTCAAGCTTTTCCTGATACTTGCGCGCCTCTTTGTCGCGTTTCTCCTGTGCCTTGCGTTCAGCCTCCTCGCGCTTGCGCTCCTCTTCCCGCAACTTGGCCGCTTCTACCGGATTCAACACCTCGTCCGACTGGCTGCTGCGCACCTGATAACCGGCCAGAATCAGGTCAGCCGGATTTTCTTGCAGCACACTGGCCAGGGCGGTCTTTTCCCAGACCGACTCGATCTTCAAGAGCCCCTTGGGAACCCGCTCGATCGAAAGCACCTCGCCGGTCTTGGGGTGACGCACCGGCTCCCCCTCGACATACACGCTGAACTGCATGCCTGGCCGCACACCGGCCTGACGTCCCAGGTCGATCATCACCCGGTCGGCCTCCCGTTTGACCACATAACCGTCCAGGGGGAAATGCCGAATGATGCGGGCCGACATCTTGGCAACCAGATCGTTCAAGCTGGTGGTGGAGCCGGCCCGTACCCGATCAGCCGTTATGATGGCGCCGGTCTCGACGTTGATCAGCCGCACGTTCAGCTCATAGGTCCGTTCATAACTCTGCACCGTGCCAGTCACCACCGTCTTGACCCCCAGCAGCTTACCCAGCCGGGAGGCGCTGGCCGGGTCCAACAGGCCGGAGCTGCCCATCTTCTGTTCCTGAAGGATCTGCTGCATCAGGCGGCGTTCAATCACCTCAAAACGGCCGGCCTCCACCAGGCTGGTGGTGAACCATTCTGCCACGATCTTGCCCACGTCCTGATTACTGAAGGTTCCTTGCTGCTGAAAGTCCAGCACCGCCACCTTGGTCTTGTGGTAGTCGGCAGCACCGCAGAGTGCGGTCCAGGTGACCAGCAGCAGGCTCATCAGCAATGCGCGAACAAAGGTTATCATGGTATTCTCCCCTAGGCAGACTGCCTGAAACGGTAGACCGCTTCAGCAATCGCCTTGTCACGTATATTACCGAAGGCCAGCCGCAGATACCCCTCCAGCCCAGGCCCAAACACCTCCCCCGGCAGGGTCAGCAGACCGGCCTCCATTGCCAGGCGGCGGGCCACCTCACGACCGCTGCGGCCATCAAAGGGGTGCCTGACCCAGGCAAAAAAACTGCCGCTGGCCACCAGCCTGAAACGATTTCCAGGCAGGGTGAATTCATTCACAAACAGGTTGTGACGCACGGACATCATCAGCCGGTTGGCCGCCACCCACTCATCCAGCCGCTCCAGGCCGTACTGCAGGGCCAGCTGCGTAATCCGCGGCTGACAGACCGTCATGCTGTCCTGCAGCTTGAGGGCCTGTTCGATAAAGGCCGGCGCCGCAGCCAGCAGACCGGCCCGATACCCGGTCAGGGCGTAGCTCTTGCCAAAGGACATCACTTGTACCAGGCTGCTGTGCCACTCTTCGAGGGTGAACAGATCGTGGGGCATGGCCTCCACAAAATCGCTGTAGGTCTCGTCCAGCACCAAGGCGATCCGGTGCTGACGGGCCAGAAAATAAAGCTCCCGCAGCAGATCGGGCGGGATCACTGTGCCGGTCGGGTTACTGGGGGAGACAAGCAGGATCGCCCGGGTGCGGGGGGTGATCAGTTTGGCGATGGCGGCCGGGTTGGGCAGGCCGCGCTCCTTCTCAACGAACGGGGCATAGACCGGACGGATGCCCAAACTGCCCAGGGCCATCGGGTGGTCGAAGTAGCAGGGCAGCTGCAGGATCACCTCGTCGCCGGCCTGGCATAACACCAGCATCGCCAGCCAAAAGGCGGCGCTGGCCCCCACGGTGAGACAGAACTGGTCAGGGGCCACCTTGGCGTTGTAGCGCCGCCGGTAACGGCCACAGACCGCCTCGCGCACCTCAGGCAACCCCTCATCCGGAGTATAGCGACAGGTCAACGGGTCATCCACCGCACGGTGCAGCTGTGCCAGCAGATCAGCCGGTGGGCCATAATCCGGCACCGCCTGACAGAGATCGATCAGGGCCGGGGCGTCGGCTGCACGCTGGGCAACCCAGCTGCGCACCTCACTGATCGGCGGGGCATGCACACCACGCACATGTTCGTTCAGACTGAAACGCATTGTATCGGCACCTGTTGGGACACGTGATCACGACCGACGGAGACTGCAGGTCATGGGATGTTTTCTATAACACAGCTTGCCTCGGCCGCCAACCCATGCCGGGCACGGCTGGGCCGGCCTCACGGATAGACCCGGACCACCTGTTCGGCCACGCAGGCCGGTTTGTCGCTGCCCTCAATCTCTACCGTCAGCAGGTAGGTGATCTCGACGCCTGCGCCGGCCGGCTCGGCCGACAGCACGCTGGTCCGGGCCCGCAGGCGATCACCCGGCCTGACCGGCGCCGGGAAACGGACCTTGTTCAGGCCGTAATTGACCCGCAACCGCATACCGGGATAGTTGTTTTCAAACTGTCCGGCGGCATTGGCCTGGGTCAGGAGCGGCAACAGCGACAGGGTCAGAAAACCGTGGGCGACCGTGCTGGCGTAAGGTGATTCGGCTGCAGCCCGTTGCGGGTCGATATGGATCCACTGCAGGTCGCCTGTGGCCTCGGCAAAGGCGTCAATCCGCTGCTGATCCATCTGCAGCCAGTCACCCACGGCGACCTCCGTTCCTGCGCGTCGCTGATAGCTATCAAGCAGCTGCGTAACCGCAGACATAGGCTTCTCCTTCCCTAGCGCAACCAAGAATGGTATAGACGTGAGTGTACGTGATGCGTACCACTTTGCAAGCATGAGGTGCAGCATGAACCTGCATGAAGGATTGAAGAGCCTCGGTGAAGGCACCGCCACCAGCTATCGTTACGACAGCCCGGATGCCGGACTGCTGGAATGGTTTCCCTCCCCCTTTGCCAACCGGACGGCCAACCCCAGCGGCTGCACCGGCACCCTGCATATCGTCTGCCCCGAATTCACCTGTCTCTGCCCGATGACCGGCCAACCCGACTTCGGCACCATCATCATCGATTACCAGCCGGACCAGCGCTGCGTGGAGAGCAAAAGCCTCAAGCTGTACCTGGGCTCCTTCCGGATGCACGGTGAGTTTCACGAGGCCGGCGTCAACCGGATCTGCAACGACCTGGTGGCACTGCTCGATCCGGTCTGGCTGACCGTCAAAGGCGAGTTCACCCCCCGCGGCGGCATCCCGTTCTGGCCCACGGCAGAATACCGGCGCAGATAACAGCGCCAGCCTCCTTTGCCATCAACACAAAAGGGCGTCCACCGAGGACGCCCTTTTGTGTTCCTGCCGACAAACCCGGCTAACGGGTTTCCGCACCATTCTCCATCAGCTGCTGCCGCAACCGAACCGGTTTTCCATCCGTCGTACGCACCTTGATGTTGATCATCTCCACAAACACCGAGAAAGCCATGGCAAAGTAGATATAGCCCTTGGGGATATGGAACGAGAGGCCGTCGGCGATCAGCGCCACACCGATCATCAGCAGGAAGGAGAGTGCCAGCACCTTGACCGTGGGGTGCCGCTCCACAAAACGGCTGACCCGGCCGGCAAAGAACAGCATGATCCCCACCGAGATCACCACCGCCGTCACCATCACCCACAACTGGCGGGCCATACCGACGGCCGTGATCACCGAATCCAGCGAGAAGACGATATCCAGGAACATGATCTGGATCAGGATACTCTTAAAAGAAACCGCTGCCGGTCCCTCGCTGGCGTGGTGTTCCTCTCCTTCCAGCTTGTCGTGGATCTCCATGGTACTCTTGGCCAACAGGAACAGGCCACCGATCAGCAGGATCAGATCACGACCGGAGACGCCATGGCCGAACACGAAGAAGAACGGGGCGGTCAGCTTCATGATCCAGGCCAGGGAGAACAGTAGCAGGATTCGGCTGATCATGGCCAGCGAAAGACCTATTTTTTGGGCCTTGGCCCGTTGATGCTCGGGCAGCTTGCCGGTCAGGATACTGATGAAGATGATGTTGTCGATCCCGAGCACGATCTCGAGGGCGGTCAGAGTTAACAAGGCTAGCCAGGCCTGCGGGTCAAACAGCCAGTCCATTGGGGGCACTTCCTTTCAGACGAAGATCTAGATAAACAGCGGAGTCTGCGAGGCCGGGATAATACCTGCCGCCTCGGCCCGACGCAACAGCTCAATCACGGCCCGCTCACCTTCATCACCCAGGCTCCGGGAAAAATCGTTCACATACAGCCCGATATGGGCGGCGCAGACCTGCTCACTCATCTCCTGGGCATGCTCGCGGATGTAGTGGGCCGCCTCGGCCGGATGGGCCCGGGCGTACTCCACCCCGGCCCCTAGGGCCGCCTCAATGCTGTGGATGGTCTCTCCCCCCAGACTGCGGCGGGCCACAATGCCCCCCAGCGGGATCGGCAGACCGGTCTCTCCCTCCCACCAGGCCCCCAGATCCACCACCTGCTGCAGACCAAAGCCCTGATAGGTGAAACGGGACTCGTGGATGATCACCCCGGCATCGGCCCGGCCGGTCATCACCGCATCCATGATCTCGTGGAACGGCATCTCCAGAAAGGTCTCCAGGGACGGGTTGTAGAGCCGCATCAGCAGATGGGCGGTGGTGTAGCGACCGGGGATGGCGATGGTTCTGCCCTGTAGATCGGCTGCGGCAAACGGTTCCTTTGCCACCAGCAACGGTCCGCAGCTCCGCCCTAGGGCGCTGCCGGCCCGCAGCAGGGCGTATTCATCACGGATATGCCCCAAGACGGCGTAGGAGACCTTGGTCACATCCAGCACCCCCTTCACCGCCAGGCGGTTCAGGGTCTCCACATCCTCCAACCGCTCGTTGAAGCTCTGGCCGCCGGTATCCACCAGGCCGTGCACCAGAGGGTAGAACATGAAGGTATCGTTAGGACAGGGGGAAAAGCCGAGGGTTAAGGGCTGCTTCATAGCTGCAGTCTCCCATTGTCAATGATAATCTCCTGGCTGCCGTCGGCCATCACCAGGGTCACCGTGGGCTGGTAGAAGACGTAATCCTCATGGAACGGGGCAGCCACCGTGCCGCCGAAGCCGGTGTTGTCCCCCAGGGCTAGGTGGATGGTGCCCAGAATCTTCTCGGCCTCGAGCACATTATCCGGCCGGCTGGCCTTGTCGTTGGTGCCGATCCCCAGCTCTGCCAGGTTGCGGCAGTTGGGGTTTTCGCTGAACTTGGCCTCCAGCCGCTGTTTGAGCGGATCATCGCCGTCAATCCGCACCACCCGGCCATCGGCGATGGTGAGGGTCAGCGGGCTGGCCAGCTTGGCCGTCGGGCCCCACTCGATCACCATCGTGCCGTGGCTCTCACCCTCCAGCGGCGCCAGGTAAGCCTCGCCAGCCGGCAGGTTGCCAAAGGCGCCGTCGGCGGTCAGCAGGCCGTCGTCCCCTTCGGCCTCCCGCCCCTGTTTGCAGATATGCATCACCGTGCCGTTGGGGCATTCCACGTAAACCCACTCGGCCCGGTTGACCGCTTCCACCAGACGGGCGGTCCGTGCAGCCAGGGCATGCCAGTCCACAGTCATCGAGGTTGCGAACATCTCGGGATCAAAGTGGGGCAGGGAGGCAAAACGGGCCCCGGCCTGGCAGGCCAGCTTGCGGAAGTTGGTGTGGCTGGTGGAGTTGTTCGAAAGGGCGATGATGATATTGGCCACGGCAGCCTTATCAGCGGCCACGATCCCCCGTGCCCGATCCAATCCTGCGGCGTCGATGGACTTGGCCAAGAGCGGCCCCATCAGGCCGGTTACCTCCAGCTGCTCGATGATCGCCTCACCGAACACGGCCGACCAGAGCGCCAATGGCGGCTCGGCCCCCGAGGCCGGGGTGGCGGGAAAGTCAATAAACACGCCGCTCCCAAAACGGACCCGACTGAAAGCGGCCAGATC
>DIKW01000061.1:0-2427 GCA_002424705.1 Geobacter sp. UBA5608 | reverse complement strand
TGAGATGCTCCCTTCAGCTGATTTCAGGGTAGATTTTATAGCACAAAACAAGCAGCCCGTGGTGCTGACGATCGTGAAATTCCAAATATTTTTCCCTTGATTTCAACGGAACGGTTATGGTAAGCAGGCATACTGTATACAATTCTACGGACACTTTTCGTCTGTCATTATCAACACTTAAGCTGCTAAAATAATTTGGTTTTTGTGTTGCGGAGGTAGCTGTGGCACAGGTCGTATTTTCCACGTGGGGCAGAAACGTCGTTGACAACCGAACCGTAACCGGCGAGCCGGCAACAGCCGCTTTTCGTCTGCCGGTGGCCTTTGACGGCCAGCAGCCGCTGCGGGCCTTTATGGGCTGGGACGGCCTGATCGTATTTGACAAGGACGTCGATCTGCCGGCCATGGCAGCCGAGTATATGCAGCGCGTGCAAACGCTCTACTGCTGCGGCAAGTGTACCCCCGGCAAAAAGGGGACCAAGGTACTGGCCGACCTGCTCAAAAAGGTGATCAGCGGCCAAGCCAAGGAAACAGACTTGGAGCAGGTGGCCGACCTGAACGCCCTGCTGCAGAACTGTAAATGCACCCTCTGCCCCAGTTCGACCCAACCGATCCTGGATGCAGTACAACACTACCGGGACGATTTCGCAGCCTACTGTAACGGTGGCCGCACGCCGAAGGGCGAGAAATACCTGCACAAGATCACCGCCCCCTGCATGGACAAATGTCCGGCCCACATTGACATTCCCAAGTACGTCGAAGAGATCAAAAACTATCAGTACAGCGACGCACTGGCCACCATCCGTGAAAACATGCCGCTGCCGGCAGTCTGCGGCCGGGTCTGTCCGCACCCCTGCGAGACCGCCTGCCGTCGCAAGAACGTGGACGACGCCATCAACATCATGGTGCTCAAGCGCAGCGCCTCCGATTACGAGTGGCTGCACAAGCTGCAGCACCCGGCCAATACCGCCGTGATGAAGAACAAGACCATCGGCATTGTCGGCGCCGGCCCGGCCGGTCTGGCAGCCGCCTACTACCTGGCTCTGCAGGGTTATCGCAGCACCATCTACGAGGCGCTGCCGGAAGGCTTTGGCGGCGGCATGGTTGCCGTTGGTATTCCTGCCTACCGGATGCCGCGTCATCTGCTGCAACGCGACATCGACATCATCCAGTCGATGGGTGTAGAGATCGTCTACAACTGCCGCGTCGGCCAGGACATCTCCCTGGCAGAGCTTAAGGCAAAGCACGATGCCGTCTTCCTGGCCCCCGGCGCACACCGTTCCAAGCCGATGGGTGTTGAAGGCGAAGACAAGGGCTACAAAGGCTTCCTGCCCGGTGGCATCGACTTCCTGCGTGAGGCCTACATGGGCCGTCCCACCGGCATGGGCAAGAAGGTCTGCGTGGTGGGCGGGGGCAACACCGCCATCGACTGCGTGCGAGTCGCCCTGCGTGAGGGCGCAGAAGAATCGACCCTGCTCTACCGCCGCTCCCGCAAGGAGATGCCGGCCGATGTCTGGGAAGTGGACGGCGCTGACGAAGAGGGCGTAAAGTTCGAGTTTCAGGTGCTTCCCACAAAAATTATCGTTGATGCCAATGAGCAGGTAACCGGTGTTGAATGTGTACGGATGGCCATGGGTGAGCCGGATGCCTCCGGTCGTCGCCGTCCCGAGCCGGTGCCGGGCAGCGAGTTTGTGGTCGAGTGCGACACCGTCATCCCGGCCATTGGCCAGGATCCTGACCTGGGCTTCATCCCGCCCGACATGGGGATCGACATCACCAAGTGGAACACGGTGGTCACCAGGCATCTGCCGCTCAAGGATGCCGCCGGCAAGGCCTTAAACGACAGCATGGGCAATCCGCTCTCCCGTACCCTGATCACCGACTGTGACGGCGTGTTTGCCGGCGGTGATGCAGAGATCGGCCCATTGACCGTGGTGGCCTGCATCGGCAACGCCCATCGTGCCGCAAACGTCATCGTACGCTACCTGGAAGAAGGCACCGCCTATCTGACCGAGCAGGAGATCTTCGAAGACCTGCTGACCTACCTGGGCGTGTACGACAAGAATGAGCAGGTTTCCTGGCTGGATTCGGCCGACCGCGCCAACCAGCAAGAGGTCCACGGCAGAGAGCGGGCCTGCAAGGGCAACTATAGCGAGGTGGAGCTGGGCTTCAGCGACTCCACTGCCCAAGCCGAGGCCGATCGTTGCCTGCGCTGCTACCGCATGGCCATGGTGGCCCTGTAGGGAAACGGCTCTTTTCCCTGTTTAGATCCAAAATCAAACTCAGCATAGGAACCAAGCAATGGCACATACTGAATGCTGCGATAGCAATAAAACCATCACCCTGACCATCGACGGCAGCGACGTTCAGGTGCCTGCCGGCACCACCATCTTGGAGGCGGCCCGCAAACTGGGTATCGCCATCCCGACC
>DIKW01000076.1 GCA_002424705.1 Geobacter sp. UBA5608 | reverse complement strand
GTTGCCTGGCCGGTCATAACCAGTATCTGCAGGTGGACCTGCATCTGCAGCAGGTTGTGCAGCAGGTCGAGGCCGTCTATGTCGGGCAGTCGCACATCCTGCAGGGCCACGTCAAAGGATTCGTCGCTGACCGCTGCCAGGGCTTCAGCGCCGTTTTTCGCCAGGCGAACGGTAAATCCTTTGTTGGTCAACGCCTCATGCAGGGCCTCCCCCAATAAAGGGTCGTCCTCAATCAGCAACAGTTTGAGTGCATGCATCTGTTCCCTCCATCGGCAGCAGCGGGATGGTTACCATGAAGACGGTCTCTCCAGGCTCGCTTTCAAAGGTTATACTGCCGCCATGCAGCTCAACAATGCTGCGGCAGATGGCCAGGCCGATGCCGGTGCCTTCGCCGGCAGCTTTGGTGGTGTAGAAGATATCAAAGATCGCCTCGCGATCATCCTGGGCGATGCCGCTGCCCTGGTCGGTGACTGCGATCCGGTAGTGGCCTCCCTCGCTGGAAGCCGTCAGCATGATGCGCCCCTTGGGTGGCGATGCATCCGCTGCGTTCAGCAGCAGGTTGAGGATGACTTGCTGGATCTTGCCTTTGTCAAGATGTAGCAGTGTTGGTGGCTGGCAGCGGTCTTCAGCCAGCAGCACCAGGTCGTGACGCTTGAGTGCCATCCGCCCAAACTCGGTTGACTCATTGAAAAAATGGTTGCTGCACCAGGGCTGCAGGTCGAGTGTGGCGGCCCGGCTGAAGTCGCTTAGCTGACGTACGATCCGTTCGATCCGTTCGGTGCCCTGTCTGATCAGGGCGAGGTTGCGATTCTGCTGGATGCCGGGTTGCTGCTCAAGGTTGTAGATACAGGTGGTGATCGCCCCCAGCGGATTGTTGATCTCGTGGGCAACCCCGGCCACAATCTTGCCGATGGACGCCAGCTTTTCGTTCTGGATCAGTCCGGCGATAGCACGCTTACGCTCAATTTCACTCTGCTGCAATCGCTCCAGCATATTGCGGAAACTGGTCTGCAACTGACCGATCTCGTCGTCTCTGTCAGGGGGCAGCACTACGGTCAGGTTGTTGCCGGTGATGGAGGACATGGCCTCGGTCAGGCGCTGCAGCGGGCGGGCCATACTGCGGCCGATCAGGTATGATATCAGTCCGCCCACCAAAAAATAAAGCAGTGCACTGGCGACGATGCGCTGCGTGAGTTGTTGCAGCTTGCTTTCCAGGGGGGCTGCCGAGACGGTCACCCGCAGCGCACCCCAGCGTTTGCCATGGATCTGCAGCGGCATCGCCATGTCAAGCTCGTCCGCAGCACCCTTTGACGGCGAGTGCAGCAACGACAGGAAGCTGTTGCCGCTCAGAGCCCTGCGGGTCATCGGGTCATCGTAGACCTTGCCATATTCGGTGTACTTGTTATGGGCCAGCACCTTGCCGTTCTGGTCGGTTACAAAGGCATTGATCACCTGCAGGGTCGAGCTGGTGGTGATCTCCTCGATGAAGTTGTCCAAAAGTCCGCCTTCTTCAATCACTCCCATCTCTTCATACAGGAGTGCATTGACAATCGGCGAAGAAAGCATGGTCAGCATCTGGCGACCTTCCCGCTGCAGGCTGTGGTAAAGCAGATCCCGTTCGGTGTTCCAGGCCCACCAGCCCCACAGGGCCGATGAACAGGCCACCAGCACCAGAGCGACCGCCACAAAACGTGTCTTGATGCTGACAAAACGAGGAACGGTCATCGATGACACCCGATGCCGCAGCCAGTTGGAATTGCACGGATCATGCGGAATATATCGCCATAGTCGTTTTGATGAGCCGGGGCGAATCCGTTGCTGAATTCGTCATCCCAGGTCTTCATGATCTCTTTATGGCGGGGATTGGTGCGATCGAGCTTCAGAAGGGCTCCGGTTATGGCTGCCACCAGCTCGGGCGGCGAGTCTTTTCTCATGACCAGCGGCACTGCAGGGATCGGCTTGGACCAGGCCAAGACCCTGATTCCGTGGGATCGGTATTTTTCTGCCACCACATCCTTGACCGCGCCGGCATCGTACTGACCTTTCAGGATCGCCTTGGCCACAGCATCGTGGTGCTGCAGGTTGCTGAACGACTTGAGCTGCTGCAGGGGGATGCCGTTATCCCAGAGCAGGTAGCGTGGATACAGGTTGCCCGAGGTGGAGTGCAGTGAGCCGAAGGCGACCCGTTTGCCACGCAGCTCCTTGATCTCCTTGAGGGGGGAATCAGCCCTGACGATGATCGCGCTCCGGTAAAAGGGGAGACCGCTCTTGTTCAACGGCTTGAGGATCGGGATGGCAGCATACTCGGCGCATGCCTCGGCAAAGGTTACGTCACCCAGTGAACTGATCTGGGTAACCCCCTCTTTGAGGTACCGGACCGCCTCGGGATAATCCCGGCTGATCTTGAGCTCGAAACGGTAATCTGTTTCGGCAGTCAGGTAGTCCATGATCGGCTGATAGCGCTTGTACATGATCAGCGGATTATAGCGGGGGATTACCCCGAAACGGATAAGTGGTTTGTCGGCAGCCGCTGCCGGTAGCAGCATGACGAACAGTGCCAGGACAACAACAGGTACTGAGTAGCGTATCGGGTTCATAGGCTTTTCCCGCACTAGCAAAAATGAAAACAGTTTGACTATATCCGCTTTTGCGGATAAATCAAGTTTCAGATACGAACGACCATGCAGGAGCCCAGATGAAACACCTTGCCCAAACCTTGAAAGCCCTCTCCGATCCGATTAGATTGCGCATCATCCTCTTGCTGCAGGCAGAAGGAGAGCTGTGCGTCTGCGACCTGATGGAGGTGCTCAAACTGCCACAGTCCACCATTTCGCGCCATCTGGCCTACTTAAAACGCAGTTGCTGGGTTGATACCCGCCGTAACGGACTGTGGATCTACTATACCCTTAGCCAGGAAAGCTGCGATACCTGCCAGGAAATACTGCGAGCCCTCCAAAGACATGCTGCGCACCTGCCTGATGCCTTGTCCGACCGACATGCTCTGGCTGCCTTGATACAAGACAAGGCCACCGGCTGTCCGTAATTTTAGCTTGCTATATCCGTGTAGGCGGATATATAAATGCTCCATTAATTCCTGAAAATGATTGGAGCAATAAAATGAAGCAACAGATACTTTTCCTCTGTACCCATAATTCTTGTCGCTCTCAAATGGCCGAAGCACTGGCCAACCACTACCTTGGCGACCGTTTTCAGGCCTTCTCAGCCGGCACTGAAGCAACACAGGTCAATCCATTGGCTGCACAGGTGCTGTCTGAACTGGGCATCGACACGTCCCAGTTGCGCTCGAAGATCATGGACGAGTTTGCCGGCCAGACCTTTGATCATGTCGTTACCCTCTGTGGTGACGCCAATGAACAATGCCCTCTTTTTTTCGGCGGCGTTATGCGGACCCATCGCGGCTTTGAGGACCCGTCGCGGCTTCAAGGAGCCGATAACGAGGTTCTGCCTGCGTTCCGCCGGGTGAGGGATGAGATCAAAAACTGGATTATCGGCTATTTTGGAGGCGTACAATGAGCGAGCATCTTACCCAAAAGCTTTCGTTCCTTGACCGTTATCTGACGCTCTGGATCTTTGCCGCCATGGCGCTGGGGGTCGGACTGGGCTACTGTATCCCCGGCACCGAATCATTCATCAACTCCTTTCAGGTGGGGGCCACCAACATACCGATCGCCATCGGCCTGATCGTAATGATGTACCCGCCCTTTGCCAAGGTGAAGTATGAGGATATGCCGGAGGTGTTCCAGAATAAAAAGATCCTGGGCATCTCGCTGGTGCAGAACTGGTTGATCGGTCCGGTGCTGATGTTCGTGCTGGCGGCTCTGCTGTTGCCGGACAAGCCGGAGTATCTGGTGGGGCTGATCATGATCGGCCTGGCTCGCTGCATCGCCATGGTGATCGTCTGGAACGAGCTGGCAAAAGGGAACACCGAGTACGCCGCCGGGCTGGTGGCCTTCAACAGCATCTTTCAGGTATTGTTCTACAGCGTGTATGCCTGGGTTTTCATTACGGTGCTGCCGCCGCTGGTGGGACTGACCGGGATGCAGGTGGATATCAGCATCGGCCAGATTGCCGAGAGCGTTTTCATTTATCTGGGGATCCCCTGTATTGCCGGTGCGCTGACCCGTCTGATCGGGGTGAAGGTGATGGGTAAAGAACGCTATCACCGTGAATTTGTCCCAAAGATCAGCCCGCTGACCTTGATCGCCCTGCTGTTCACCATCGTGGTCATGTTCAGTCTGAAAGGGAACCTGATCGTGCAACTGCCGTTGGACGTGGTGCGGATCGCCATTCCACTTTTGATCTACTTCGTACTGATGTTCCTGGTCTCCTTCTGGATGGGTAAAAGGCTGGGCGCAGATTATTCCAAGACAACTACCCTGGCCTTTACTGCAGCTAGCAATAACTTTGAGCTGGCGATTGCCGTGGCGGTGGCGGTGTTCGGCATCAATTCAGGCGCTGCTTTTGCAGCGGTGATCGGGCCGTTGGTGGAGGTGCCGGTGATGATCGGACTGGTGCATGTGGCGTTCTGGTTTCAGCGTCGATGGTTTGCTACTCATCAACAACAGTCATTGTAAGTTGGTTTGGGTCTACAACACCGTACGGCATGTAACGTTTTCGTAACGGATAATATTGATATTATTGAATATTCTTGCCTATTTGCAACGTTGTGCCGTATGGTCGTTATCGGGATGTAAGACTTCAACAACGCAAGGAGCACGATCTATGTTTGGATTTGGAATGCCGGAACTGGTGGTGATCGGGGTGATTTTATTGGTAATCTTTGGACCTGGTAAATTGCCCGAACTGGGAAATTCTCTGGGCAAGGCGATCAAGGGATTCAAGGAAGGATCTGAAGGCAAGGATCAAAAACGAGTTGACGCCGATTCTGTAAAGGCGGAGTGACCTGTGCGTTTGAATCAGTTTGATGCCAAAGGCCCGGCAATTATGGTTGCTAGCAGTGCACAGCAGCCCACTCGGCGGACAGACACCGCCTGTACTCCAGCCAACAGTATCCCCTTGGCTCTGGACGTGTCGACGCTGGGCCTGAGCAGGGCGCACCAAGTGACAGTCTTCATCGAACAGGAGCTGCTACGCTGATGGAATCTGCAACGCTGTGTGATACCTATCAACGTCGTATCAACTATCTGCGCCTGTCGGTAACGGACCGCTGTAACCTGCGTTGCTTCTACTGCATGCCGTCAGAGGGAGTGCCAAGCCTTGGTCACGGCGGTATACTCTCCTACGAAGACCTGCATTTGATTGCCGAGTGTGCCGTGCGGCTGGGGATCGAGAAGATCCGGATCACCGGCGGTGAACCGCTGGTGCGGGCCGGGATAGTCGATTTTCTGGACAAGCTTGCTGCCATACCGGGCCTGCGTCACCTGGCGCTTACTACCAACGGGTTGTTTCTCGAGCAGATGGCTGGCGATCTCTACCGGGCGGGGGTGCAGCGTCTGAATGTCAGCCTCGATTCCCTCAACCCCCAGACCTTCCGGGATGTCACCCGTGGTGGCGAAGTAAACAGGGTGCTGGCCGGTCTGGATGCTGCCGTGGCAGTCGGTTTTCCTCCACCCAAGATCAACATGGTAATCATGCGCGGGATAAACGATTCGGAAATACTGGATTTTGCGGAGTTGACCCGTACACGGGGCTGTTCGGTGCGGTTTATTGAATACATGCCGGTGGTAAAAGCAGATGGTTGGCAACGGCTTTGTTTCTCGGGTCAAGAGGTGTTGCAGCGAATCAGGCAACAGTATACTCTAGTGCCGGTTGACAAGGGGGCCTTTAGTGGGCCTTCCCACGATTTTCGTATTCCCGGCGCTAAAGGCAGCGTCGGGATCATTACTGCCGTGTCCGGTCATTTTTGTAACGACTGCAATCGGATCAGAGTCACGGCCACCGGTCAGGCCAAGGGCTGCCTGTTCAGCGATGAGAAGACCGATCTGGCGCCTTTTTTGTTGCCAGCCGATCGAGAGGGGCTATGCAGTGCCCTGCAGCGGATCGTGGCCAGCAAGCCGGAGGGACATGGCATTCGGTGCGGCGAGTACGAACACAGTAACTTCAGCATGGCTCAGGTAGGAGGATAGCGCGATGGCAGAGGTGGTGGCGGTCTGTATCAGTGAAAACAAGGGAGAGCGCAAAAAGCCGGTTGCGCAGGTCGAGCTGCGGGTCGATCACGGCATTGTTGGGGATGCCCATGCCGCCAACTGGCACCGGCAGGTGAGCCTTTTGGCCCAGGAGAGCATCGACAAGATGCGCGCCCTGGGACTGGATGTCACCACCGGCGATTTTGCCGAAAACATCACCACCAGCGGGATTGATCTGGTCAGTCTGCCGATCGGCAGCCGTCTGGAGATCGGTGAGACCCTGCTGGAGGTGACGCAGATCGGCAAAGAGTGCCACACCCGCTGCGCCATCTTTTATCAGGCCGGGGACTGCGTCATGCCCAAGGAAGGTATTTTTGTCAAGGTGATCAGGCCAGGTCTGATCAGGCCGGGTGATCGTATTGCGACGGTGGCTGCGCCGATCACGGTCGAGTGGCGGCACTACGACAAGGCCGGCGCCACCTGTGATCGCTGCAGTGATACCGGCGCCAATCTGAAACAGGTGTTGAGCGAGTATGCCGCCAAAGGTGTGCTGATTGAGCTGCGGGAAACCGTGCTGGATAAAGACCGGATCAGTGAATCAAATCTGGTGCTGATCAACGGTGTGCCGCTGGAAGAACTGCTGGCAGCACAAAGCGGTGTATCAGAGTGCCCCTCCTGCAGTTGTCTGACCGGTTCAGCCACCATCTGCCGCACCGTACAGTGTGATGGTAATGTCTATGAGGAGTTGACGCCTGAACTGATACGAAAAGGGATTGAGGCGGCGCTCCACAGGCAACGGACTGCGGCGCCATGATTGGCCGACTGCCGGGCCTGGCAGTGCTGCGGCTGACCTGGTGCCTGTTGCTGGCCGTGTCCCTGTGGGCGGCCCCGGCCGCTGCTGCCGAGCCAAGCATTGCTGCTGCCTCTGACCTCAAGTTCGCCCTTGATGAGATCGCGCGGGCCTTTCAGCAGAAAACCGGCCACCGGCCACGGATCACCTACGGTTCTTCAGGTGTGATCGCCACTCAGATTCGTAACGGCGCCCCTTATCAACTCTACCTTTCAGCCGATGAGCAGTACGTATTCAGCCTGTATAAGGACGGGTTCACCCGTGACCAGGGCAGCCTCTACGGGGTTGGCCGGATTGTGTTGGCGGTTCCGGCAGCCTCCCGCCTAACGCTTGATGCCGGTCTGGAAGGGCTGCCCGCCCAGGTTGCGGCGGGTCGGGTGAGGAGGATTGCCATTGCCAACCCTGAACATGCTCCCTATGGACGTCGTGCAGAAGAGTCTCTGCGCCGGTCCGGTAGCTGGGAGGTGCTGCAATCGCGTCTGATCCTGGGCGAAAACGTGTCTCAGGCCGCCCAGTTTGCACTCAGCGGTTCAGCCGATGGCGGTATCATCGCCCTTTCGCTGGCGCTCTCCCCCCAACTGCAACCGCAGTTGCGTTATGTGGTCATCCCCGAGCGGCTGCACAGTCCGCTCAAGCAGCGGATGGTGCTGCTCAACAAGGCCGATGACGCTGCCGCATCCTTCTACCGTTTCATGCAGGAGCCGCAGGCCCGTGCCATCATGCGGCGTTACGGTTTTTTACTGCCGGGTGAGGGGGCCTGATGGATTGGCCTGCGCTGGCATTATCGCTGCAACTTGGCGGGCTCACCGTGCTGATGCTGGTGCCACTTGCCGTTTTTGTCGGGCGCGGGCTGGCCTATCGTCACTTTAGAGTTAAACCGTTGGTGGAGGCCGTGCTGACCCTGCCGCTGGTGCTGCCTCCCACGGTGGTGGGTTATTACCTTTTGACCGGTCTGGGGGGCGGCTCGCTGATCGGGCAGTGGTGGGAACGGTTTTTTGGTCAACCTCTGGTCTTTCATTTTTCGGGTCTGCTGCTGGCCTCGCTGATCGTCAACATCCCCTTTGCGGTGCAGCCGATCACCCGCGCCTTTGAGGCGATACCTTCGGAGCTGCGTGATGCCGCCGCCTGCTGCGGCATGGGCTTCTGGCGCACGTTGCTGGCGGTAGAGCTGCCACTGGCCTGGCCTGGTCTGCTGACCGGCATGGTGCTGACCTTTGCCCATACCCTGGGGGAGTTCGGTGTGGTGCTGATGGTGGGGGGCAACATCCCGGGCGAGACCAGAACCGTGGCGATTGCCATTTATGATCGTGTGCAGGCCTTTGATTTCAACGCAGCCGGGAATATGTCGCTGCTGTTACTTGTCCTGTCGCTGGTCGTGTTGTCGGTGGCCGGCGGTTGGGCACGGCCTTCAGGGAGGCGGCATGTCCTGCCACGACGCTGATTTTAGTCTGTCCATCCAGCAGGAGGCCCCCATTTTTCTGGATGCGACGTTCAGTTGCACTGGGGGGCAGCTGCTGGCCCTGGTGGGGCCGTCGGGCAGCGGCAAGTCGACCCTGTTGCGGATGATCGCCGGTCTGTCCCGCCCTGCTGCCGGTCAGATCATCTGCGGCGATAGCTGCTGGTATGATCAGGCCCAGGATATCTGCCTCAGCCCCCAAGAGCGGCATGTCGGCTTCGTGCCGCAGCATTACGGCCTGTTTCCGCATATGACGGCGCTGGCCAATGTGCTGGCAGGTCTGCACCACCTTCCGGACCACAAGCGGGAGCCCTGTGCCCGTGAATGGCTCGCCCGGGTCCATCTTGCCGGCCTTGAACAGCGCAGGCCAGCCGAGTTGTCGGGTGGGCAGCAGCAGCGGGTGGCCCTGGCCCGCGCACTGGCCCGGGAACCTTCGCTGTTGTTGCTCGATGAGCCGTTTGCGGCAGTCGATCGTGCCACCCGCGAAACCCTCTACATTGAGTTGGCCGAGCTGAAGCGGGAGCTTTCGCTGCCGATTGTCATGGTTACCCATGATCTGGCCGAGGCCCTGCTGTTGGCCGATCGGATGACCCTGCTCTCCCATGGCACAACCTTGCAGAGTGGTCAGCCCCGCGAGATTCTGGCGCATCCAGTCAACGAAACCGCAGCGCGGCTGCTGGGCATCCGTAACCTGTTCGATGGCGAACTGCTGCGCCATGACGAGTCAGCTGAGCTGACCTGGTTCCGTTCAGGTGAGCATCTACTGGCCTGCCGACTTGATGCCAGATGGGCCACCGGCAGCCGTGTGCGCTGGATGGCTCCCAACAGCGCTATCAGGCTGCGGGCGGCAGGGCAAGGCTCCCTGCCGGAGAGTCACAACCGATTGCGCCTGACAATCAAGAGTCTGTTGGTGTTGGGGGATGAGGTGCGGATCACGGCCAGTTTTGCCGGGCAGGAGCTGCCGTTGCATCTGATGATACCGTTCCGTTTGGCACAGAAACTTTCCCTGCGCGAAGGCAACACAACCGACGTGGTGCTGCTGGAAGAAGGGCTGCGTATCCTGCAGGAGGGGTAGTCGGCAGCCTGCACACCGACGATGGTGAGCGGGTGCGTAGTAACCAGGTGCTCTTATGTATTCTTTTGCAGTTCTTCGCAGATTTCGCTGACCGCAGTTACAAACATCTCTGCCAGATTGTTTTGCTGATAACAGCTGGCGCAGACCAGTTTGCGGCAGCGTTGGTGCTGGAAGCCGTCAACGTAATGGGGCACCAGCAGTCCCGCAGTCAACTGGTTGGCCACCACCCCTTCCGAGATAAACGCCACGCCGTTGCCGGCTATAACCGACTGGATGATCAGGTGCAGGTCGTCAAGGATGATTATTTTTGAAAACTCTTGTGTGGTTCTGCCCTGCTGGGCCATGTTGAAATCGAGAAACTTACGGGAGCAGCACCCCTCCTTTCTGCTGAAGAGGGTCTGCTTCAACAGCGCTTCAAGGGGCGTGGCAGGTGTAGGCATATGCAGGTTCGGGCTGCTGACGAACACCATGTCGTCGGCAGGCAGATCAACGGTCTTGAATTCACCCAGATCCAGGCAGGCGCAGTGATCCAGCACGGCCAGGTCGTAGCGCTGTTCCTGCAGCCCTTTGAGGATATTATCCGGTGTGTCGAACATGAACTTCATGCCGTTCATGTCATCATCCATCTGCATGAAACGTTGCATGATCTGCGGCAAGTAGGCCATACCAAAGGCCGGTGTGCAACAAAACGAAAGTTCCCGCCTGGTTCCGTTCATCAGATGCAGGTCTTCCAGTAGCTCCCGCTCAATCTCCAACAATTTTTTTGCCTTATCCGCCACCACCGCACCGGCATCGGTCAGCGACAGGGTAGGGCCGGAACGATCCAGCAACGGGAAACCGTACTGATCTTCCATGAACTTTACCCGCCGTGAAACCGCCGACTGGGTGACGCATAGATTGTCGGCCGCCTTCGAAAAGCTTCCCGTATCAACCACTTCCAGCAACGTTTTCAGATAGGCCAGTTCCATTCAGTCTCCTGGATGCGTTTTAAGCATAAGGCTATGCGAATCATTCGTTTTCAATGTAACCACCTGATCAGTTATAGACAACAAAAATCGCGTGCAATAGCCACCGGACACGGATGATACCGAATCGGTGGTAACCCTACCCGGAGGAGGACTCCATGAAAAAAAGTAGTCTGAAGCGTTGTGCAGTGGCCATCGCGGCCACCATGCTGTGCGCAGGGACAGCCTATGCCGGTCCGCGGATCGAGTTCGGCGATGATGGCGGGTTTGTTCAGATAGATCTGAAGGGGCAAGTGTTTTTGGAAAACACCAGTTACGGTGGTGGCAAAGCTGGTGATGATAGTAGGACGGATATCCATTTCATGCGTAACCGTTTTGGCCTGACCGGCATGCTGGACGAGACCTGGGGCTACAAGTTTCAGACCTGCGGCAACACCGGTACCAGCAAAATGCCGATACTGTACGGGTTGTCAGCCCAGGATAACGACTGGAACGACCGCGATGTGCGGATCATCGATGCCTATGCCATTGCCAACTTCAACGAGCACCTCAATTTGAAGGTCGGTCTGACCAAGATTCCGTTGACCCGGGCCAACCTGGATGACTGTTTTGCGCCGCTCTCGCAGGATCGCTCGATGTTCGTCTATTCAGCCTTCGGCAACTCACCGGCCAAGTTTAGCCGTGACCTGGGTGGCGTGGCTATTGGGCGTTTCTTTGATGAGCGCCTGACCTACTTTGCCGGTGTCTTCCAGGGGCGTGAAGGCTCATCTGCAGTGCAAAACCCGCTAGCAACTGTAGCCCCAGGTGTAAACCCTTTAAATATTCCTACTGCTGGCCCAGGTGCTACATACACCAGTTCAAACGCCCCCAAAACATCACTTGAGTACGTTGGCCGTTTGACCTTTGACTTCCTTGAGTCCGAAGGCGGTTCCGGTTATCAGGGCACCTACTTCGGCGAGAAAAATATCTTCAACGTCGGTTTCGGTATGGCCTACCAACCTGATGCAGCCTACAAGAACACAACTAACACTGTGGTAAATGCAGCAAATAATGTTTATGGATCAGCGGTAACCGGTACAGATACGGTTGACTACACAGCCTATGCTGTTGACATGTTTTTTGAGTACAAGCTGCCTGCCGGTGTGGTGACCCTGACTGGTCAATACCTCAAAACCGACTTTGAAGATGCCTGGAAAACCAACTCAATTGGTGACCGTTTGTCAATCACCGCAGGCCTGAACGGGCAGAAAAAAGGCGGCTACGGCAAGGCTGCTTATATCCTGCCGGTTACCGTCGGCAAGGCCGGCAAGATTCAGCCCTATGGTCTGTATGAAAACTGGAACTTTGCACACCTGTTGGGGGTTAACGATCAGACGATCCAGCAGATCGGCGGCGGCATCAACTACTACATCACCGGTGATCAGCGGGTGCGTCTGACCGGCGAATATCTGAGAACCGATTTCGACAGACCAACGCGGTTGCCAGTGGCTGGGGTTGGCTCAACGGCTATGGTTGGTGCTCCTATGGAAGATGGTTTCAACACGTTCCGGATGATGCTGCAGGTGGTATTTTAGGGTGTGCCACGGCTGCCGGGTGACTCCGGCAGCCGATCCCAACGAAGGAGTGCTTCCCTATGAACCGTCGCAGCATTGTTGCAGTCGTTGTCCTGGCCCTGGTGACTGCCGGCGCCTGTTGTGCCGATACCCTGGTGATCACCTACCGATCCGGCAAGACTCAGACCTTTATACTGGACGAGCCTAGCACCACCATCAACTCCTGGCAGTTTGTAGAGGGTGCGCCCGTGGCACGGCAACCGCAGCCTCCTGCTCAGCAGCAGGGTATCCATGGCGCACCTGCGTCTGTTCCGGTGGATGAGGGGGCGAAATCAGCCGAGAAACCTGCAGAAAAAAAGCCAGCGCCGCGTTTTCAATGGAACGCCAAGCCGATTCCCGATTAATCAATCCCTAAGGAGAACCGCCCCATGAAAAAGAGTATCGCTCTGCTGGTCCTGTCCCTGTTTACCGCTACTGCAGCCCTTGCCGCTGAAGGCAAGGTGGTTTCGGTAGCCGATGGCGCTGCTGTGGTTGATATGGGCTCAGATGTCAAATTTAAATCAGGTGCTAACGTCAAGCTCAATGGTAAGACCGGTAAGGTCATTGCTGTGGATGGGGCCAAGCTGACCATCAAGGGTTCCAGTGCTGCCGGTTTGAAGGCTGGCGAAACGGTCAAGGTCGACAGGGCCGCTGCCTCAATGCAGGGTTGCTAGACAGCCTGAGTCTGCTGTTGTCGATTCTGTGCCATAGTAAAGGATAAACAACGTATCACCCGTTCTTGTGGTTGGCCGGCGGTATTCCCGCCGGCTTTTTTTTGATCAGAGGCAGGGTAGGTGTCTTTGGTAACGGACAACCATGCATTTTGTGCATACAGTCATACCAAATTGTCACTTGTTTTGTGAGCCTAAACAGCTGATTATGTCAAGCGTGGCTGAAACTCTGGCGCATACAACGTATAAGGAGGAACTTCCGATGAAAAAATCGATGGTTTGTTGGGGTATGGCAGGTCTGCTTGCCTTGGCAGCGACCGCTGTTGCCGCCACCGATCACAAGGATTTTATCACTGGACCGTTCAAGGACGGTCGCGAGGTGACCACGGCCTGCATCCAGTGCCACGACAAACAGGCCAGCGATTTTATCAAGACCCAGCACTGGAACCTCAAAGGGGTGCCCAACCATGTCAAGGGACTGGAGAAGAGCACCAAGCTGTACGGCAAGACCAACATGACCAACAACTACTGCACCACCATCTTTGCGGCAAAGGAAGGTCTGCCGCGTGAATCCTGTCTTCGTTGCCATGCCGGCTACGGCTGGAACCGCAACAGTTTTGACCACAGCGACAAGACCCGCATCGACTGCCTGGTGTGCCATGCCACTAAGAGCTACGACCGCGCTTCGGTGGGGTGCGACGTGGACGTGAAGGGGATCGGCAGTGGCAAGGTGGATTTGGTGGAAGCGGCCCGGAGCGTGGGCCAGAAACCGACCCTGCAGAACTGCGGTTACTGTCACTTCTACGGCGGCGGCGGTGATGCGGTTAAGCACGCCGGCCTCGATTCCACCATGGAATACGCCGACCGGAAGCTGGACGTGCATATGGCCAAAACGGCCAAGGGTGGCGCCGGCCTGCTCTGCGTTGATTGTCACAAGGCGCCGGAACACAAGATATCAGGCGCATCCAGCCAGATGGCCCACTATGCGGCCCGGGTACGTTGTGAAGATTGCCACAGCGGCGCTAAGGCACCCCACAAAACCTCAAAAAATAAAGCCATCCTGGACGTCCATGCCGCCTCGGTAGCCTGTCAGACCTGCCATATCCCGCTGCTGTCGCGCGGACAGGCCACCAAGACCTCCTGGTACTGGTCCGACGTGGGTAAAAATCTGCCGGTGGAAGAGCAGTTCGACCAGGAGACCTTTCAGAATCGTAAAGGTTCATTCACTTGGAACATGAACTTCGTGCCGACCTATGCTTGGTACAACGGTAAGATCGAGCGTTACATGGTGGGCGATAAGGTCAAGGATCCCACAAAAGTGGTCAACATGACCAAGCCGGTGGGTGATATCAGGGATAAGACCGCCAAGATCTACCCCTACAAGACCCACCTCGGTACTCAGCCGATGGACAGTGTTCATCGTTACTTGAGCACCTTCCAGCAGTATCAATCGCTGTGGGTACACTTCAACTGGGAAAAGGCGCTGAAGGATGGCGCTCAGGAAGAGGGCCTGCCTTACAGCGGCAAGCATCAGTTTGTCAAAACCATCTCCTACATCTCGGCCCAGCACCAGGTGGCCCCCAAGGAAGACGCGCTGCAGTGCGGCGACTGCCACATGGGAGCCAAGCGGATGGACTGGAAGGCGTTGGGGTATAAAGGTGATCCGATGACCATCGGTGGTCGGTTCTCCGGCAAGCAGAGATAGGCCGGGCTGTCTGCATACCCGCTGGCGTCGACTTAAAACCCGGAACCCCTTTCCCGGTTGTCCCGCCAGCGGGTGTGCATGACGTTGAACTGAAGCGTGACCGCTCTCCGCCGATTCGCCGCACACACCTCACCAACAGCTGTACGTTAACCCGCCTTGTGCCTTTCTGTTGCCCCGCTTGAAATGTCCACTTGACTCGCTGGTTTATCGAGGAGTATATGATTGTTCAGTCATATTGTCTTTGGTTAATGGTAAGGAGCTAATAATCCCATGCTGTCATTTTTTAAATATGCCGCTGACTGGTTGATCTATGGCCAGTTGGGGTTCGACCCGGCCTCAAGGCTGGGACAGGCGATCAATTTTTTTGTTGAAGACACGGCCAAGATCTTTTTCCTACTAATCGTGATGATCTACCTGATTGCCCTGGTGCGCATATCCTTGCCGGTTGAGCGGGTGCGTGGCTACTTGGCAGGCAAACATCGGCTGGTCGGTTATTTTTTAGGGTCGGTGTTTGGTGCGATTACCCCGTTCTGCTCCTGTTCCAGCATCCCGGTGTTTCTGGGGTTCATCTCGGCCGGGATCCCGGTGGGGATGACCATGGCCTTTCTTCTGACCTCGCCGCTGATCAATGAGATAGCGGTTGTCCTGCTGCTAAGCCTGGTGGGCTGGAAGATCACGCTGCTGTACGTGCTGATCGGCCTCAGCGTTGGCATTGTCGGCGGTCTGTTCCTCGATGCGATTAAGGCCGAACGTCTGCTGCAGGGCTTTGCCCGCAAGGTATATGAACAGGGTCAGCACGCGCAGATTGAGGCTGGCGAAAAAAAACGGGTTACCTTGCAAGATCGTCACGTGTTTGCCAAACGGGAGCTGACGGAGGTGTTTGGACGTATCTGGATCTGGGTGATCATTGGTGTCGGGTTGGGAGCGGCCCTGCACGGCTTTATGCCTGATAACTGGTTCGAGGCCCATCTCGGTGCAGGGCAGTGGTGGTCGGTGCCGGTGGCGACCCTGATCGGCATCCCGCTCTACTCAAACGCCACGGCCGTGATTCCGGTGATGGAGAGCCTGATCGTGAAGGGTCTGCCCCTCGGCACGACCCTGGCCTTCTGTATGAGCACGGTGGCGGCCAGTTTTCCTGAGTTTGTGATGCTGAAACAGGTCATGCAATGGCGGCTACTGGTGATCGTGTTCCTGATGCTGTTGATAGCCTTTACGATTGTCGGCTGGGTGCTGAATGCCCTTTACTGAAGGTGAACAAACCGTTCCGCTTCGTATGGAGAACCGATGAGCGCTTCGATTGACAGCCGACTGACAACCAGGTTCAAGATCGCCATCGCCCTGACCGCCGTGACGCTGGTGGCCGAGGTGGCCGGTGGCCTCTGGACCAACTCATTGGCCCTTTTGTCCGATGCGGCCCATGTCTTTCTGGATCTGTTCGCCCTGGTGCTATCGCTGGCGGCGGTGCAGCTGGCCGGACTGCCCAGCTCTGAACGTCACACCTTCGGCTTTCACCGTTCCGAGGTGTTCGCCTCCTTTATCAATGGCCTGACGGTCTTCCTGATGGGCCTGGGCATCCTGTATGAGGCCTGGGGCCGCTTTGGTGAGCCGCAGCCGGTCAAGAGCGGACCGATGTTGTCGATTGCGGTGATCGGCCTGGTGATGAATCTGCTGGCGGCCAAGACCCTACACAGTCACAGTCATCACGATCTGAACGTCAGAAGCGCTTTTCTTCATGTACTAGGTGATGCCGCGGCCTCGGTGGGGGTGATCATCGGTGGCATCATCATGTACTACACCGATTGGTTCGTGCTGGACGCCCTGCTGTCAGCTGCCATCGGCCTGCTGATCCTGACCGGCGCAGGCCGGATACTGCGGGAATCGGTACATATCCTGATGGAGGGTTCGCCACGAGGGCTGGACACCAAGCAGGTGGCCGAGGCAATCAGAAGCGCTGAGGGTGTCCGTGATCTGCATCACCTCAACATCTGGTCGGTCTGCTCACATATCACTGCCCTGTCGGTGCATGTCGAGCTGGAGCCGGATTTCGAGGGGCAGCGCAGCAAGCTGTTGCACCAGCTGGAACACCGTCTGGAGCATGACTTTCATATCACCCACACCACTATACAGCTGGAGTGCAGTGACTGTAACGGCGGTCCGTTGATCAAGCCACTGCAGCATCAGGAACGGCACGAAGCTGGTGGTCACCATCATCACACCTGATACGGAGGAAACACCATGAGACTGGAAGTGCTGGGCACCGGCTGTGCCAAATGTAAGACCCTCTACGAAAACACCCAGAAGGCGTTGGCCATCAGCGGCACAGAGGCCGAACTGGTCAAGGTTGAGGATATCGCCACCATCATGAAGTACGGTGTGATGAGTACCCCGGCCCTGGTGAAGGACGGCACGGTGCTGTTCTCCGGCAGGCTGGCCACGGCAGAGGAGATTGCGGGGATGCTCAGATGAGGTTAGTGCTTGCTATTTGCGGACTGTTGATCGCCAGCAGTGCCTGGGCTGAGCTGCCCTCAGGCAATGAGTTCACCATCCGCGCCGCACTGGCCTCCGGCCGTCCTACACTGGTTGATTTTGGCGCTCGCAGTTGCATCCCCTGCAAGAAGATGGCCCCCATCCTGGAACAGCTGGAAAAAGAGTATCGGGGGCGTGCCAACGTGATCTTTGTGGATGTCTGGCAGGATCGCTCGATCGGTGGCCGCTATCGGGTGCAGATGATCCCCACCCAGATTTTTTACGATGCCAAGGGTAACGAGGCTGGACGTCATATCGGGTTTCTTGACCGTCAGCCGATTATCGACACCTTTACCAAGTTGGGCGTTAAATGACCTTGCTGGATAACATCGAGCAGATCGTCATTCTTTATCCAATGCTGGCATTTGGGGCTGTCTTTCTGGCCGGGGTGCTGTCGTCGGCATCGCCCTGTGTGTTGGCCACCATCCCGCTGGTGGTCGGTTTTGTGGGTGGCTATGCCGATGGTGATCGTTTAAAGGCGTTCCGCTATTCGCTGGCCTTTATCCTGGGTCTATCGATCACCTTTACCGGCTTTGGTATGGCTGCCGGTCTGTTAGGCACCATGTTTGGCACCATGGGGGGCTGGTGGTATGTGGCGGCTGGGATAGTGGCACTGGTGATGGGGGGCCAGATGATCGGCCTGTATGAAATCAGGATGCCGATCAGGCGGGAGTTCAAGCCCAGGCAGGGGGGGATGATCGGTTCGTTTCTGCTGGGGCTGTTCTTTGGTGTGGTCTCCTCACCCTGCGCCACACCGGTGCTGGTGGTGATTCTGACCTACGTTGCCACCAAGGGGCAGGTGCTGTACGGCGCTGCACTTCTATTTACCTATGCCATCGGTCATTGTCTGCTGATGCTTGTGGCCGGCACCTTCACCGGCTTCATCGAGTCTTTTGCTAAGCAGCGTGGTATCATGTGTGTTTCAACCTGGGCCAAGCGTGTAGGTGGGGTGGTGGTGACCTGCGTTGGCGTGTATTTACTCTGGTTGGCCTGAAAACAGTGCCTACTGAATCTAAGGAGAACGCATCATGCAACGGATTATCGTTTGTACAGTGCTTGTGCTGGTCCTGTCCGTGCTGCCGGCTGCTGCGGCCGAAGAGTCCATCGACCGTTTTCTGACCAGTTTCGATTACGACACCCGGGCCGATATGAAGATTGACAGCAAGAAGCTGATCAGGCTGTTGGCTGAGAAAAAAGCGGTGCTGGTGGATATCCGTTTTCCGGAAGAGGTGGCAGCCTGGCGGATGGGATTCGGCCTGTTCATTCCGCTCAATGAGCTGCCCAAGCGGTATCAGGAGTTGCCCAAAGACAAGGTCATCGTCACCGCCTGTCCCCACAAGGACCGCTCGTCCATCGCCATGGCCTTTCTTCGTAGCAAGGGCTACAACGCCCGCTACCTGACCGACGGCCTGATCGGCCTGGCCGAGGCGCTCCGCGGTGATACGGCTGCCGATTTCATGGAAGAGCTGGCACAGCCGCAGGTTGGAAAGCGGTAAGCGATGGAACCCCTCGATCTGTGTGCCGATATCCTGAAAGCGATCGCCCAACCGACTCGACTGCGGATCATCGAACTGTTGCGGGATGGCGAACATTGTGTCTGTGAAATATTCCCGGCCATCGGCCATGAGCAATCCAACACCTCGCGCCACCTGCAGATGATGCTGAAGAACGGCATCCTCAACCAGCGCAAGGATGGGTTGAAGATCTACTACTCCCTTCGTCATTCCGAGGTGCTGGAGATGGTGCGGCTGGCGGAACGGATTGTCGTGCGTGAGGCCGAGCGTACTGCCCGGTTGGTGAAAGGAAAAGGTGACACGCCATGATCGCAGATGACGAAATGGTCTGTTTTTGCAGTCAGGTAACGGCTGGCGATATCCGACGGGCCAAGTCTGCAGGTGCGGTGACCATGGACGATATCCGGAGCATGACCGGCGCCTGTACGCTGGGACGCTGCAAGGAGCTTTCGCCCCGGGGCAGGTGATGCGCCCGTGAGGTCAGGCAGGTGCTTGACGAGTGATTTAAAGCTGGGGAGCGGTGTCGATGGTCTTCAGGAGTTCGTCCCATTCAGCCGGTTGCAGCGTAATCGGCCGCATCATGGTCTGACTGCGGATGGCGCGCGGATTTTTCAGCCAGCGCTTCAGACGCTCCACTGTCCAGGGCAGGTCGTGCTGAAAGGTGGCCGGATAAAAACGGGTCAGCAGCCCTGACAGATTCGGTCCGTCGTTACCGCTGCCCAAGCCGCCAAAACGTTCGGAAAGCAGTTTGTGGCATCCGCCGCACTGCTTGACAAAGACTGGTTGTTGACCCGCTCGAAGCAGGTTGAAATGCACCACCTGGGGTGGTTCTGCGGCCTGTTTTCCGGCCGTCAAGCCGGCAGCCAGGATGTAGGTCACCAGGGCATCACGATCGTGGTCTGAAAAATGGAACTGTGGCATGAAGAGGGCCGGGTTCTGGATGGGCCTGTCAATCTCCTCCGGGCGGCTGCCCTGCAGGACCGTGTCAAGGTTCGAACCCAGCCGGTTGCCGGTTGCGCCCAGCACGTGGCAGCGGCGACAGGCGGTGCTTTCAGCCAGCCGCTTGCCCTTAAGCACCATCGGCGCCTCGGGATCGGTGAACTGGGCATAGCGTCCCCGGATTAACCCGCTGTGGGCCAATTCCTTGCGGCTGGTGCGGCCGTCGCCACGATGGCAGCTGCCGCAGCCACCCTGCTGGGCATAGTGCACCCCATGGCAGGTGAGGCATCTGGATTTCAGTGGGGCGGCATCGGCCGCAAGTCCCCACAGAACCGTCCAGAGCGCAATCAGAATGGCCAGACCAGCGCCCAATTTTCCCCCCTGAACCAGAGTCCCACCACAGTCAAGCCGACAATCAGTACAAACAGGCACAGCACCAGAACCGCTAGCAGACGGTGTGGTCTGCCGAACCAGCGAGCCCGCTCGGGCAGATCCCGCTGCAGCCAGGGCAGGCCGATGAACAGCAGTCCGATGCCGATCAGGGGATAGATCAGCCAGATGCGGTAGCTGACCAGCTCCTGAATCCAGAGCAGAAACCAGGCCGACTTGACCGGGTTGGGCACCTTTGCCAGGCTGGCCGGCTCCTGGAGCGGGGCCGGGATCAGGGTAGCCAGCAGCAGGAGTGCTGCTGTTCCGAGCCAGAAGGCCCGCAGGACCGGCTTGAAAAAGTGCGGCGAGCTTTTGAGATAGGAGCGTTTCATAGGTAGGGCAGCAGTCCCTTCTGTTTGCGTACCTGATAAAAATGCAGCAGACAGAGGCCAAAGGTGCAGACCGGCAGCACCACGATATGCAGCACGTAGAAGCGTAGCAGTGACAGGGGTCCGCCAACGCTGTCCGGCACCAGCAGCGCCGTTGCCAGGTGACCGAACGGCACGGCCTCCAACAGGGTCATGCCGGTCTGGGTGGCCCACAGGGCCAGCTGGTCCATCGGCAACAGGTAGCCGGTATAGGCCTCGAACAGGCCCAGTCCCAGCAGGCAGACGCCGATCAGCCAGTTGCGCTGGCGGGGCGGGGCATAGGCGCCGGTCAGCACCACCCGCAGGATATGCAGGAACAGCAGGACAAGAAAGCTGTGGGACGCCAGCCGATGCAGGTTGCGCAGATACCTGCCGCCGTAGACCGACTCTTCAAGAAAGATGATCGACCGGTAGGCCTCACCAGCGCCGGGTTGGTAATAAAACAGCAACAGCAGACCGGATAGCGCCAGCATCAGCAGGGTGGTGAAGGCCAGGCCGCCCAGACAGAAGGTGTAGCTGAGCTTCAGGTTCTGCTTCAGCACCACCCGTGGAAACAGATGTTTTACAAACTCCTTGAACAACCGTCTCCTCCTTTCAGCTGCGGATGATCAGTTCGTCGCCGCTGCGTTCCACCGCAAAGCGGTCCAGCGGACGCTGGGCCGGCCCGCTTAAGACCTGGCCGCTGCGATCGAAGCGGCTGCCGTGGCAGGGGCAGACCATTCCCTCCGGCGTCACCGAAACCGTGCAGCCCAGGTGCGTGCAGACCAGGCTCAGGGCGATTATCTGCTCACCCTCCCGCAGCAGGGCGATCCGCTGCTGACGATAGACCAGCGCGCCCCCCACCGGCAAGGCGGACGCTGCCACTTTGAGCAGGGCTGGTTTCGCGACCCGTCTGGGTGACAGAAAACGCCAGATGCCCGCTGCCGTCAGCGGCAGGGCGATCAACGTGGCGATGAAACGGCGTCTGGTCTGGCGAACTGTTTCCATTTTTCCACATAGGCCCGTTTGTAGGCATCGGTCTTGGTTGTCATCCGCTGGTAGCGTTGCTGATCCATGAAGCGACCATTGGTCAGCTTCTGTCCGGACTGGTTCCAGAATGAGTAGAGCGTCATGCCGTCCTTGCCCAGATCATAGATGCGATCCCGCGGCGGTTCCAGCAGAAAACGACGCGGGTTGTCGTGGCAGCCGTCGCAGGTCACGCTGCCCCGTTGGATCGTGTGGGGCGTAAAGGCGCGCCACTCGGCGGCCAGCAGGTGGTTCTCGGCGCCAACGGCCCGGCCGTTGCGGATCTTGCTGTAGTAGGCGATGAACTGGGGACGGATCGGCGCCAGTAGCCCACGGCTGTTGAAGCCCAGCGGCGGCAGGTCCTGGCGCTTTAAGTAAGCGCTCCGGGCGTAGCCGTTGTCGATCACGGTCAGCATGTCAAACGGCTCCGGCACCGTGCCATTGCTGAACTGCAGAAAGAAGGTGCCGTACTCCTGGGTAGCCCATCCGGCATGGCAGGCCACGCATTCCATGTTTTTGAGGTGGCCGGGTATGCGATGTTCAAGCACCTTTGAGCTGGGGCGGTGGCAGTCACTGCAGCCTTTGGCGCTCAGCTTGCCGGTCACCAGACTTTGCATGCTGTGGCAGTCGTTGCAGGTCAGGCCGCGCTGGTGATGCACGTCGGGGCGCATCTTCAGGAAGGTCTCTCCTTGTTCAAGATCACCGCGCTGGTAGCGGGCGTGCTCGTCCCGTGGGGCCCGACCGAAGTAGTCCCAGCCCACATAGTAACCTTTGTGGCACCGTGAGCAGGTGTCTGCTTTGGGTCGGGTGATGGCATGGGCCTCGCCGTGGCAATCCAGGCAGCCCTGCAGGTGGCAGCTGCTACAGTTTTTTTGCTCAAAGCCGCGGTCACGTTTGGCAAAGCTGCGTTGGATAAAGGCCTTTTCCTTGGCCCTGGTAGCCATGGCGTGGCTGTACATCTGCTGATACCCCCGGTGGCAGGAAACACAGCCGGCCGAGCCATGGGCGCGGTCCGCCGGGTTTGTCAGCAGGCGGCTAGCGCCTAGGTGGCAATCGCGGCAGGCCAGGCTGCGGTGCGCGCCGCTCAGCGACAGGCCAGGGGCGTGGCACCAACGGCACTGGTCGGCGGCCTGGGCCGTCAGGGCGCTAGCGAGGAGCCAGCAGGCGGCGATGCAGAGCGTCTTCCAGATCACGGTAGTTAATCCTTTTTCGATAGATCGGGTCTTTGGCTGAAGGGTGGCAGACCAGACAGGTGTTGAGGGCCAGCACCCGCTGCACCTCCTGCCCATTCAGGGGCCGGGCGTTTTTGCGGGTGATGGCCGAATAGGCCCGCACCGCGCCGTTATCCATGGTCAGAAAGCCATCCAGCGGCTTGTTGTCGGACAGCTCACAGATCAGCGTCCCCTTGATGCTGCGCCCCTCCACCACATGCTGGCCAAACCCCAGGAAGGTAGGATTAGCGTGGCACTCACTGCAACCCACCGCGCGGGTGCCGGTGTTGTGGCCGTAAAAGGGGGCAAAACGCAGCTGGCGCTTGCCTTTGTACAGGGCTATTTCACCTTCCCGTGAGATCGTGCCGTCTTCCTCGATCACCGTCACGAAGGTCTGGCAACCCGGCGTTACCGGCGAGATGATCCCCTTGCTGTTCAGGGCCAGCGGAAACGGGTACAGGGTGCGGTAATCCTCGGTTTCCGTAAACTCACCTCGGGTGGGCTGACTCTTGATGAAATCCACCTGGAAGTTTTGCTTGTCGTACTGGGTGTGGCAGCCGTAGCACTGCACCACGGTGCGGGAGTGGCAGCTGGTGCAGCTCATCCGGCCATGGCCGGTCACGGTATGCTCCGGCGTGCCGGTGATCACCTTGGAGCGTAGCAGCCTGCCGGTCTGCTTCACCTGCACCAGCACGTTGCCATCAACATGGAAGACATTGGAAAACGGCCGCCCCTTGGAGGTCAGGACCATCTGCATACCCGGCCGCATCTGCAAGGGGTAGGAGCGGGATTCCCGCACCGGATCTTCGTTTTCCCTGACAATGGTCCGGTACACGGGTGGCCGCTCGCTTGAACCGTGGCAGTCTTCGCAGCGCACCTCCAGCTGGCCGTGCATATTGGCGGCGGCATAGCCTTCGCCCATGATCTCGCGGGAGGTATGGCAGTCGATGCAATCCATGCCCGCGCTGAAGTGGATGTCGGGGGCGATATGGGTGTAGTTGCGGAAGTCGCTGCCAGCCACCGGGCCGGGCTTGCCGTTCTTGGTGGGCACCAGTCCGTTGTTGCCGTCCATTAAGCCCTGATAGGAGAGGGCGGTGCGCCCGCTGCGGTGGTGGCACTGGCTGCAGGATTGCAGCGACGGCAGCCTGTGCATGGCGTGGCTGTCGCCATGGGGGCTGCGCCCCAGCATTACGCTATCACCGCCACGGTAGGTGCCCTCTTTGCCGTAGGGGAAGTGGCAGGCCGCGCAACCGGCCGGGTTGCCCGCTCCAAAGATCGGGTCCTGTTGGCGGCCGACATGGCAGCGGGCGCAAAACTTGCGGTACAGCTCACCTGAGAGATGGTCCAGCTCGGCCACGTCCCGCTGCTGGATCGGTTTTCCGTCCAGATCATACAGATCAGCCTGCTGGCTGCCGTAGCGGATGCCGGGACGTTCACCCTCCCAGGTGGCCTGGGCCTGAGCGATCATGCCGCTGGCAGTAAACATCTGGCTGCTCTGCATCCGCTCCAGCTGGTGGCGGTGGCAGCTGCCGCAGCCCTGTTCCCAGCGACCGGGATAGGAACGGTTGGATAGGCCGTAGATACCGCGATGGGCCTCGTTTTTGGTGGTTGCCTTGG
>DIKW01000016.1 GCA_002424705.1 Geobacter sp. UBA5608 | reverse complement strand
GGAACGGCCCCTTGCGGATCGGGCACTACACCTAAAAGGAGTACTAAGATGCCGAGAGCAAAAGGTGGTTTTAAAACACGCCAGCGTCGAAACAAGGTATTGAAGCTGGCTAAAGGGTATCGTGGCGCACGGAGCAAACTGTTCCGCAGCGCTACCGAGGCAGTGGACCGGGCGCTTAACTACGCCTTCCGCGACCGCCGTGTGAAGAAGCGGGACTTCCGTTCCCTCTGGATCATGCGGATCAATGCCGCTTCCCGTCTGAACGGACTGCCCTACAGCAAGTTCATCTTCGGTCTCAAAAAGGCTGATATCCAGATCGACCGCAAGGTGCTGGCTGATATTGCCATTTCCGATCCGAAGGGCTTCGCCGAGATTTCGGCCCTGGCCAAGGCGCAGCTGTAGGTCTGGCTGATCCACAGAAATAAGGAATGGGGGCTTTGTGCTCCCATTCCTTTTTCAGTTTAACCCCTACAGACAAAGGACTTTGGTATGCGGGAACAGCTTGAGCAGATGCGGCAGCAGGCTATGGCGGCCATCGCTGCTGCCACCAGTGAAGAAGCGCTGAATGAGATCCGGGTCAAGTATCTGGGGCGCAAGGGTGAGTTGACCGGCCTGATGAAGGGTCTGGGAACACTGCCGCCTGAAGATCGCCCCACGGTGGGCCAGCTGGTCAACGTGGTCAAGGATGAGTTGGAAGAGACGGTCGAGCGGGCCATGCGTTCAGCCCGTGAGGCGGCTACAGCGCTGCGTTTGTCCACTGAGCGGATCGATGTGACCCTGCCGGGGCGACGTCTTCGTCTGGGAAGCAAACATCCGGTGACCCTGGTGGTGGAAGAGGTGAGCGAGATCTTTGCCGGTCTTGGTTTCTCTGTTGCCGAAGGCCCGGAGATCGAGCACGACTGGTACAACTTCGAGGCGCTCAATTTTCCGCCTGAGCATCCGGCTCGCGACATGCAGGATACCTTCTTTGTGGAGAACGAGCTCTTGCTGCGGACCCATACCTCGCCGGTACAGATCCGTACCATGCTCAAACAGAAACCTCCGGTGCGGATCATCGCCCCTGGAACGGTCTATCGCTGCGATTCCGATGCCACCCACTCGCCGATGTTCCACCAGATCGAGGGGCTGATGGTGGACAGCAAGGTCTCCTTTGCCGATCTGAAGGGGATTTTGACCATCTTCACCAATCAGCTGTTCGGCCAGAAGACCGGTGTGCGGCTGCGTCCCAGCTTCTTCCCCTTTACCGAGCCGTCGGCCGAGGTGGATATCGCCTGCGTGATCTGCGGCGGTTCCGGTTGCCGGGTCTGTAAGCAGACCGGCTGGCTGGAGATCCTGGGGGCCGGCATGGTGGATCCCGAGGTGTTCCGTCATGTGGGCTATGACCCGGAGACCATCTCCGGTTTCGCCTTCGGCATGGGTATCGAGCGGATCGCGATGCTGAAGTACGGCATCAGCGACATGCGCCTGCTTTTCGAGAACGATGTACGTTTCCTTAAACAGTTCTAGTCGGTGAAATCATGAAAGTTACCTATAATTGGCTGAAAGAGTTTGTCGATTTCGATCTGAATCCTACCGAACTGGGCGACCTGCTGACCATGCTGGGCCTGGAGGTGGAAGGGATCGAGCAGATCGGCGGCGGGCTGGACGAGGTGGTGGTGGCGCGGGTGGTGGAAAAGGCCCAGCACCCCAATGCCGATAAGCTGTCGCTCTGCAAGGTGGATAACGGCTCAGAGATTTTGGATGTGGTCTGCGGCGCACAGAACTTCAAGCAGGGCGATACTGTGGCCCTGGCCCAGATCGGTGCGGTGCTGCCGGGGGAGTTCAAGATCAAGCGTTCCAAGATCCGCGGTGAAGAATCCTGCGGCATGCTCTGCTCCGAGAAGGAGCTGCACCTGGCCGACGAGAGCGCCGGCATCATGCTGCTGTCGCCTGATCTGACGCTGGGTGTGCCGCTGTTCGATGCCCTGGGCCTGAAGGACACCATCTTCGAGATCGGACTGACCCCCAACCGGGCCGACTGTCTGAGCGTGATCGGGATTGCCAGGGAGATAGCCGCCAAGCTGGGTACCCGCCTGAAGACGTCGTCGATTGTGGTGCCGGAAGGAGCTGCTCCGGCCGGCAACCATGTCGGCGTCGCCATTCAGGACCCTGACGGCTGCCCGCGTTACGCTGCCCGCTACATCAGCGGCTGTACTATCGCACCGTCGCCGGCCTGGCTGGTTAATCGGCTGCAGGCGGTCGGGGTGCGTTCGATCAATAACGTGGTGGACATCACCAACCTGGTGATGATTGAACTGGGGCATCCGCTGCACGCCTTTGACTACCGTCAGGTGGCCGGTGGACAGATTGTGGTACGCAAGGCCGCTGATAATGAGCGTTTCACTACCCTGGACGGCCAGGAGCGTGTCTTGACCGCCAGCGATGTGGTGATCTGCGATACAGAGCGGGCCGTGGCCCTGGCCGGCATTATGGGCGGGCTCAACTCCGAGATCAAGGATGATACCCGTGACATTCTGCTGGAGAGCGCCTTCTTCGATCCGCCCACCATACGTCGCACCAGCAAGCGGCTGGGGTTGCACACCGAGTCCTCCCATCGTTTTGAGCGGGGGGCCGACATCGGCATGGTGCCCGTGGCCCTGGACCGGGCTGCCGCCCTGATGGCCGAACTGGCCGGCGGCACCGTTGCGGCTGGTAGGGTGGATGCCTATCCGGCACCTAAACAGCCGGTTAGCGTCTGTTTCCGTCCCCAGCGCTGTAATGACATGATCGGTATCGAACTGTCTGTCGATCGGATGGCGGAGCTGTTCCGGAACCTGGCCTTCACGGTGACCGTAAACGCCGACACAAGTCTGCAGGTGGGGATCCCCTCCTGGCGGATTGATATCGAGCGCGAGATCGACCTGATCGAAGAGATCTGCCGTCTGAACGGTTTTGATCAGGTGCCTGCCAGTATGCCGGTGGCAGCAGTGATCTCCGATCGGCCCAGCCGTCACCAGCAGCTGCAGCGACTGGTGCGTGACCACTTTGTGGCCGAGGGGATGAACGAGATCGTTACCTTCAGCTTCATCGGTTCGGACGGCGCCGACAAGCTTGGACTAAGTGACGATGATCCCCGTCGTAGCGGTATCAG